>DATLFN010000171.1 GCA_035540975.1 Acidimicrobiales bacterium | reverse complement strand
GACGTGGACGGTGAACGACCCGACGGTCGACGTGGTGGGCGGGGCGCCGCGTGGGTGGGACCCCCTCGCGCCGGCCCGCCCGGCCGTCGAGGTGCCGGGCAGCTGCCGGAGCGACGCCGGCGGTGGGCCGCCCGAGGGCGTCCAGGTCGTCCTGGGGGGCGGCTCCCACCTGCTCGTGCAGAAGGGCGAGGTGGAGCTGTGCGCCAGGCCCGACCCGGCCGACCAGTCCATCGCCCTGTACGGCATGGCGCCCCCGCCCGCCGGCAACGCCCACACCATCGAGGCCACCGCGGTGCCGACGGTCGTCGGCTTCACCGACCCCGGCAACGCCGTGGTCATCGGCGAGACGCCGGTGGCCGCCGCCACGGCCGACCTGGCGCCGGGCCCGGGGTCCGTCGCCCAGCTGGTGTTCAAGGGGTTCAAGCCCGGCGTCCCGGCAGGGGCGCTGGTCGAAGCGGTCGCCCTGCGGGTGTCGCACCACGACGCCGGCGACATGGAGCCGCTCTCCGCGAAGGTCGAGTTCCCGGGCGCCCCCGCCGGCGGTTGCACCCCTCCCGCCCTGCCGCTCCGGCCCGGTGCGGGGACCGAGGACCGCGTCGACCTGCTGGCGGCGTGCAACCTGGGCGACCCCGCCCTGTTCACCGACCTCTCCGTGACGGTGGAGGCCACGCTGGCGGCGGGCGGCACGCAGGCGACCGAGACGCTGGACGGCATCGCCCTGGAGGTCGTGTACCGCGAGCCGACCAGCCGCCGTCCGGGGGCCGCCACGGCGGTGACCGGGTTCGCCGACGCCCCCCGGGCGCTGGAGATCGGCGAGCAGCCGGCGCCGCTCACCGCCGACGCCGCGCTCTCGGCGGCGACGCCCTCCGCCGGGCTCACCGTCGTCGGCCTCGGCGACCCCCCGCTGCGGGCGGGGACGATCCTCGACTCGGTGAGGCTGCGCGTGGCGCATCGCGACCAGGGCGACCTGGCGCCCCCCACCGTCACCGTGGCCTTCCCGGGGAGCACCTGCACCGGCCTGGTCGTCCCGCTCAGCCCGACGACCGTCACCGACCACCGCCTCGACCTGAAGGCGTGCGGGCTGGACACGCCGGCCGAGCTGGCGGCGGCGACGGCCGGCTACGAGGTCGCGCTGGCGCCGTCCGGAGTGGCGGGAACGGCGTCGCTGGACGGCATCGAGCTCGAGGTCGTGTCCCGCTCGCCGCCCGACGCCCGGCCGGCGTCGACGGTCACCCCGACGGTGTTCACCGACCCGGACAACGCCAAGGTGATCGGCGAGGTGCCGACGCCGCTCACGGCCGACGCCGCCCTCGACGCCGTCACCACCACGGCCAGCCTGGCCTTTTCCGGGTACGACCTTCCCGCCATCCCGCCCGGTTCGTTCGTCGACTCGGCCCGTCTGCGCATCGCCCATCGGGAGGACGGCGACCAGGGCGCCCCGACGCTGTCGGTCCCCTTCGCCGGGTCGACGTGCCCCACGCCGGCGCTCGGCCACCGGCCCGGCGCCCTCGGCGTCGACGTCGTCGACCTCAAGGCCTGCGGTCTCGACGACGCCTCGTTGCTGAACGGCCTGGTCGTCACCTACACGGCCACGCTCGACGCCGGCGGCGCGGCGGCCACCTCGCGGGTGGACGGCGTGGTCCTCGACCTGGCCTACCGCCCGCCGACCGTGCGGCGGGCGGCCACGGCCGCGTCGACCACGTTCACCAACCCCGACAACGCCAAGGCGGCCGGGGAGCAGCCCACCGCGCTGACGTCCGACGCGGCGCTGCCCGGGGGGGCCGGCACCGCCACCTTGACCCTCGGCGACTTCGGCCGGGTGGCCCTGCCCGCCGGGTCGGCCATCGACTCGGCCCGGCTGGTCGTCACCCACCAGGAGGACGGGCCGGCCGACGTCAGCGTCGTCGGCACCTTCCCCGGCCACACGTGCACGCCCACGGCCCTGCCCCGCCGCAGCGGCGCGCCGGGCGTCGACCGGGTCGACCTGAAGGGGTGCGGGCTCGACGACGCGTCCGAGCTGTCGGCGCTGTCGGTGGCCTACAACGCCACCCTCGGGGCCGGGCCGGTCGAGAAGCACGTCCCCACCACCACCGGCGCCGTCTCCGGCTTCACCGCCGCCGACGACGCCCGCGCCGTGGACGGGGCCCCGGCGCTGGCCGAGCTGGCCGCCGGCGGGCCCGGCTCGGCGTCGTTGACCCTCAGCGGCTACGACACCCCCGCTGCGCCGGCGGGGGCGAACGTGGCGTCGGCCGTGCTCCGCATCGCCCACCAGGACGACGGCCAGACCGGCCCCGTCACCGCCACCGTTTCGTTCCCCGGCAGCACCTGCACCCCGCGGACGATCCCGGCGCGGCCCGGCGCCATGGCCGTGGACACCGTCGACGTGGCCGCGTGCGGGCTCACCGACCCGGCCCAGCTCGCCGGGATGAGCGTCACCTACACGGCCGAGCTGGCGCCGGGTGGCGACCTGGCCACGTTCCGGCTGGACGGGGTGGAGCTGGACGTCGCCTTCTCGTCGCCCGCCACCGCCAAGGTGGACGGGATCGAGCTCGAGCTGGTGTACCGCCCGCCCGCGTTCACCCCCCTCTCGGGGTGCGTGACGCAGGGCCCGTACCCCACGACCGGCTGCGCGCTGGTGAAGGTGGCGCCGACGGCTCCCGACCACGCCGTGCGGTTCGCCGTCGCCGGCACGGTGTACGCGCCGACGGCGGCCCTCGACATCGCCATGGCGGCCGTCGAGTCCCAGGTGTTCACCCGGGGTCTCATCGGCCGCGTCCTGCGCCTCGGCATCGCCGCCCATCCCGGGAACCGGCGGCCCGTCACCGGCATCCCGCCCGAGGCGGTGGTGTTCACCGTCTACCCGAACGGCAACATCGGGGGCAGCGCCGCGTCCACCACCTTCGCCGACCCGCAGGCGGCCGAGCAGGTCGACGGGACGGAGGCGGAGGCCACCATCGACACGGCGAACCCGGTGCCGACCGAGCTGACGGTGAACGCGTTCACGACGCCGCTCGCCCCCGACGCGTCCATCGGTGCCGCCGTCCTGCGGGTGAAGCACCGCGAGGAGCCGGCCATCGGGTCGGTCATCGTCACCGTGAGCCTGAACGGAACGCCGTGCCCGTCGCACCCCGTCACCCTGCCCACGCACACCGGGGTCGCCTCCGTGGAGGACCAGGTCGATCTCGAGGCGTGCGGGCTGGTGACCGCCAACCAGGTGGGTGGCCTCTCCGTCGCCTACCGCGTCGAGCTCGACCTCACGGCGACGCCGATGCCGCAGACGGTGCGGGCGTGGGTGGACGCCATCACCCTCGACGTCCTCTCCGGCCCCGCCCTGCGGGCCCGGGTGGTGTTCGACCGGGGGACGGCGACCGTCAACGGGTGGACCACCCTGCCATGACCAGGCGCCGCGACCTGGCCACCGCCGTCCCGGTCGTCGCCCTGCTCGCCGTGGTCAGCACCGCCGCCCTTCCCGGGCCTCCGGCGACCGCGCCCCCGCCCGTCCCGCCGCCGCCCGCCGTCACGACGACGTCGGCGCCGCCTGCCCAGCCGGCCGAGGTGCAGCAGATCATCGACGACCTCGACGCCGTCGAGTCCGCCGCCGGGCTGGTCGTGCCGCTGCCCGAGCGGGTGCTGTTCGACTTCGACAAGGCCGAGGTGCGCGACGACGCCAAGCCGACGCTCGAGAAGGTGGCCACCCTGCTCGCCTACTACGGAGGGTCGAAGGTCGAGGTGCGGGGGCACACCGACGACGTCGGCGAACCCGAGTTCAACCTGGCGCTCTCCGGGCGGCGAGCCGCCGCCGTGCGGGACTACCTGGTCGGCGTGAGCGGCGTGACCGCCGAGCGGTTCGTGGTGAAGGCGCTGGGGGAGACGGAGCCGCTGGTCCCCAACGACTCGGCGGAGCACCGCCAGCAGAACCGCCGCGTCGAGGTCGTGGTGCTGGGCTGATGGCCGTCGAGACGCCCGAGCGCGAGCAGGCGGGCGACGAGGGCGCCGCGGGCGCGGCGGACGGCGCCCGCACCGACGCCGTTCCTCCCGCCGCCAGCGCCGGCGTTCCCCTTCCCGTCGTGACCGCCGTCCTCGCCGTGGCGGCCCTCGTGTGGGTGGTCCTCCGCCCCGGCGCGCCGCAGGGCGCCGCCGCCGCCGTCGACCTGCTCGTGCTGCCGGCCCTCCTCGCCCTGGAGGTCGGCGTGCTCGCCGGCCGCCCGTCCATTGTGGGCGTCGCCGGCCCGGCGTCGTTCTTCGGGCTGGGGGCGGGCGGCGGCAACCCCGTCGTGGGGTCGGCCGCGGAGGGCGGCGCCGCCATCCGGCCCAGCAGCCTGGCTGCCTTCTTCGGGCTGGGCGCGGTGGGCGCCACGGTCTCGGTGCTGGTGGCCGAGCGCCTCCTCCGGGTGGCCGGGGCGGGCGCCCTCGACGTGGCCCCGGTGATCGAGGTCGTCGCCGTGTGCGGGCCGCCCGTCGTGTTCGCGTGGCGGACCGGGACCGGCCGCTGCGGGGAGGGCCCGGTCGATGCCGCCCTGGCCGGCCTGGCCACCGGGCTCGGCTTCCTGGTGGTGGGGACGAGCCTGGCGACGGCGGCCGCCCACGTGGCCCCCGACTACGTCTCGCCCCTGGCCGCCGGGCTCTCGCGGGTGCCGGCGGCCGGCGGCGACCCGGCCGTGTACTTCGCCGGCCTGCCCATGGTGGCCGCCCTCGCCGGCCTGGCCGCCGGCACCGCCTTCCGGTTGCGCCGACAGGTGGCCCTCGCCGGCCTGGCCGCCGGCCTGGCCGTCCGGCTGCGCCGGGAGGTGGCCCTCGTCGTGCCCGCCCTCGCCGTCGCCCTGGCGGCGTTCGACCACTCGGTGTTCCAGTGGCGCCACCGCCACCTGGTCGCCGGGGAGCCGGCCGTGCTCGGTGGGCCGGCCGACGTCGTCCGCACGCTCACGCTCCACGGGCGGCTGACGCCCGTCCTCCTGGTGGCCGGCCTGGCCGCCGCCCGGCTCGTCGGCCGGCGGCCGCCGCCGGGAGAGCGGCCGCCCGAGCCCGCCGACGAGGCGGCCCCCCGGGACGCCGAGCCGCCCGCCGTTTACGACGCCGGCGCCGCCGCCTTCGTCGTCGACCTGCGAGACGAGGCCGCCGGCGCGGGCGCCCCGGTGGTCGGAACGGCGGTCGGAGAGGACCTGCGAGACGAGGCCGCCGGCGCGGAGGCCCCGGGACCGACCCCCGCCGGGGACGACCGCTCGCCCGACGTCCCCGGTCACCCGTGGCGCCGGGCCGCCGGCGCGGAGGCCCCGGGACCGACCGCCGACGGGGACGACCGCTCGCCCGACGTCCCCGGCCACCCGTGGCGCCGCGCCGCCGCCGTTCTCGCCGTGAGCGTTCCCGTCGCCGGAGGGCTCGTCGTCCTCGCCCGGGGTGACGGGCTCGGGTTCCTCGAGCAGCGCCCGGTCGCCGTCGCCGTCGCCCTCGCCGGGCTCGCCTACGCCGCTGCGTCCCTCGCCGCCGTGCCCGGCCCCGAGCGGGAGGCGGGGGAGAGCCGGGCCCTGAGCGTGGCGGCGGCCGCCTGCGCCGCTGCGGGCGTCGTCTGGTCCCTGCTCCCCACCACGCCGGTGCCCCGTCCCGTCCACGGCGGGCTCCTGGTGGACGCCGCCCTCGGGTGGGCGGCGTCGGTCGGCAACCTGGGCGTCGTGCTCGGGCTGGGCGGTTTCGCGGCGCCGCCCGCCCGCCTCGGGCGGCTCCCCCGGAACGGCTTCTTGGGCGTGCTCGGCGGCCGGCGCCGCCAGCGCCACGGGTCGGGCGTCGGTGGGTCGGGCGGCAAGGGCCTCGGCGGCGGGCGCTGGGGCTGGACGGACGACGCCTGGGGCGGGCGGGTCCCCTGGTGGCGCCCGGCGCGCCGCCGCCGGGAGCGCCTCCGCCTGGCCGCCGCGGCCGAAGAAGCCCTCCTGCGCACGCGGGCGGCGCAGCAGGAGCTGCGCCCGGTCGTCGTCACCGTGGAGCCGGCCAGGGCGCGCCCGCTCTCGCAGGTCGAGTTCACCGGCGCCACCGTGAAGGAGGCCATGGTCGCCGCCTTCGCCCACCTGGGCGACCTGACCCACTCCTCCCTCCAGCTGGTCGACGAGGGGGCGCCGGCGGCGAAGGGGGTGCCGGCCCGTCCCGCCAAGGTACGGGTGGTCGAGACGGCGGACGAGGAGCCGCCCCTGCTTCCGCCCCGGCGCGACGCGATCGTCGCCGACGCCCCGTTCGTCGTCGTGGTCGACGTCGTACGCGAAGGTCGGGACGAGCATCCCGAGGTGGTGCACGTCGTGCTCCGGGCGCCCGACCACGGCACGGAGACCACGCTGCGGTGCCACCGGCAGGAGTCGTCGGGCGGCCGGGACCGCTACCGGAGCAACCCCTACACGGTGACGGGAGGCGAGGAGCCCGGGCCCGGCGACCCGGACGACGCCGAGCGAGGGGCGCCCCTCCCCGTCGCCGACGGGCGGACGCTCGAAGCCGAGTGCCTCGACGAGCGGGCGGTACTCACCGTCCACGGCTCGTGGTCGTCGCTGGTGGTGGGGGTCAACCGGGCGCTGGCGGCCCTCACCGAGGCGAACCACGCCGGCGTCGTCCGCGACCTGGAGGACCTCGTCCGGCTGGAGGCCCCGGGCCACGACGACGCCCGGCTCCACCACCGCATCGAGCAGCTGCGCACCCGGCTGGCCTACGCGGCCCGGGCGGCGCGGGTGCTCGACGGCCCCGACGACCTCGACGCCAGGGCGTTCCGGAGCACGGCCGTCCTGGCCACGGCGATGAGCCTCGACCGCCGCTACGACGACCCCACCGGCGCCACGGCGCTCCTCCGGGACGCCGGCGAGGCGCTGCGGGAGCACCGGCGGGCGGTCCTCGCCGACCCGGCCGCCGACGTCGCCACCGGCGCCTACCGCCGGTTCCTCGCGACCACGCCGCTCGGACGCGTCTGGGCCGAGGGCATCACCTCGGACGCCGACCTCTCCCGCCTGATGGGGTGGTACCGCCTGTCCGACCTGGGCTCCGACCCGGCCGCCGTCCCCGCCGCCGGCACCGACGCCCGCTGAACGGCGTCACTCAGTCGGGCAGGATCCGGCGGACGGCCTGGACCCGGTCGAGGTCCACCTTCTGGACCGTCACCGACTTCCCCGACCGCGGCGCGATGACCTCGAGGCCGCCGCCCGCGTAGATGGCGACGTGGCCGAAGTCGTGCACGACCTGGCCGCCCCGCGTGAAGAGGAGGTCGCCGGGCCGGAGGGCGCCGCTGGTGATCGGGCGCCCGGCGTCGATGAGGCCGTCGGTGGTGCGGGGCACGCTGAGCCCCGCCTCCTTGTAGGCCCACCACACCAGCCCCGAGCAGTCGAAGCCGTCGGTCGGGGACTCGGCACCCCACACGTACGGGACGCCCATCATCCGGGCGGCGGCGAGCACGACGGTCCTCGCGACGGACGACGTGTTCCCGCTCGGTGCCGCCGCTGCGGTGGCTCTCGATGCGACGCCTCCGCCCGCGTCGCCGCCGCCCGACGCGGCCTCGACCAGGGCGGCGACGTCGGGGACCTCGTCGCCCGACCCGTAGCGCGACGCCTTGACGAGCACCTCCATGACGTCGACGGGGTCGGGGCTGTGGCCGCGGATCGACCGGTTCAGGTCCACGATGACGGGCGCCTTGCCGCACAGCTCCTCGGCCGTGGTGTAGATGGCGTCCCAGGCGTTCTGGATGTCCGGCGTGGCGCCCGCCGGCCGCCCCGGCGCCAGGGTGGCGTACTGGGCCCAGGCCGACGGCAGCAGGCCCATGGGCCCGAACGGGTGGGTCCAGCCGTCGGGCGACCTGGGATCGGGGATCCTGGGGCGGCCGTCCTGGCCGTCGAAGGGCGCGCCGGCGATGGGCTTCGCCAGTTGGCCGGTCTCGTGGTCGATCGCCCCGGCGCCGTGGCGCGACTCGACCCACCCGATCGCCGCCAGCACCTGCCACGGCAGCCCGCCGCAGCGCTGGGCCGCCCCCTTGTAGACCGAGACCAGCTCGGAGGGGATCTCGATGCGGGCCGTGGGGGTGAGCTGCCTGGCCCGCAGGGTGGTGCTCGCCACCACGGCGATGGCGACCGTCCCCCCGATCACCACGGTCCGGGTGACGAGGCTCATGGCTGCGCCACGCCCGTCGCCCCTGCCGTGCTCACTCCTCCTCGCCCTCTGTGCTCGACCCGATCACCCCGACCGCCTCGCCGATCAGCTGCCTCCCGGCGGCGACGGCTCGCCCGGGCCCTCGGCGGCGTCCGGCTGGAGCTCGTCGTCCCACTCGGATCCGGTGATGCAGCCGAGGGCCTTGGCGGCGGCGACGGCGAGGGCCGTCTCGGCCACGATGGCATCGTCGTCGGCGCCCCCCCGGTGGAGGGCGACCGACCGCCGCCGGGCGGCGTCGAGCTGCCGGGACAGGGCGTCGGCTGTCTCGGTCAACGCGGCGGTGATCCGCTCCGACGTCGCCATACAGACGGAAATGGTACACGGCAAGGCCCGGGAGCTCTCCCCGGATGAGCCCGGCGGTTGACGTTGGCGAACACACGTTCGATACTGGGAGGCCCATGGCGCTCGCCTCGCCGCCGCTTCCCTCGTCGCCCCTCGGCGGCCTTGCCCAGTCGGTCCGCCCCGTCTCGCTGGGCGGGCGGCTGCTGCCGGTGTCGCCGCCGCTGGCCGGGCTGCTCCCCGGCGGCGGGCTGCGACGGGGGTCGACGGTGGCGGTCGTCGACTCGACGTCGCTCGCCCTCGCCCTGCTGGCCGGACCGTCGGCCGCCGGGTCGTGGTGCGCCGTCGTCGGCGTGCCGACCCTGGGGCCGGCCGCGGCCGCCGAGGCGGGCGTGGACACCGCCCGGCTGGCCGTCGTGCCGGCGCCCGGGCGGGAGTGGGCGGCGGTGGTGGCGGCCCTGCTCGACGGCCTCGACGTGGTCGCCGTGTGCCCGCCCGGGCGCTCGCTGCGGGACGGGGACGCCCGCCGCCTGGCCGCCCGGGCCCGCGAGCGGGGGGCGGTGCTCGTTCCCCTGGGGCGGTGGGACGGCGCCGATGTCCGCCTGTCGGTGGCGTCCTCGTCGTGGGAGGGCGTGGAGGGGGGGGCCGGCCACCTCTCGGCCCGCCTGGTCGAGGTGGTGGCCGACGGCCGGGGCGCGGCCGTCCGCTCCCGCCGGGGCCGCCTGTGGCTCCCCTCGGCCGACGGCCGGGCGACGTCGGCCGATGTCGGTCAGGCGGCGGACACGGGCGCGGGCCTGCGCGTCGCCGGGGGTTCGGCGGGATGAGCCTCCCGATGCGCTTCCGGCGGCAAAACGGGGCGCTATTCGCCCTTTTCTGCCGCCGGAAGCGACCCGGCCGGGCCATGAGCACCGACGGCCACGGACGGGGTCGGGGGCCCCGTCTCGTGGAGGAGGCCGGGGTCGGGGCCCCGGCCGGGCCATGAGCGCCACCCGCACGCTGGTGGCGTGGGTGGCGGACTGGCCGGTGGTCGCCGCCGGTGTTGCGGCGGGGGAGCCGGCCGCCGTGGTGTTCGCCAACCGGGTGGTGGCGTGCTCGGCGGCGGCGCGGGCCGAGGGCGTGGCCCGGGGACTGCGCCGGCGCGAGGCGCAGGCCCGCTGCCCGGCGCTCACCGTCGTGGAGGCGGACCCCGGCCGGGACGCCCGCGCCTTCGAGCCGGTGGCCGCCGCCGTCGCCGCCTTCGCCCCCCGGGTCGAGGTGGTCCGGCCGGGCGTGGTGGCGGTCGCCACGCGGGGCCCGTCCCGCTACTTCGGGGGCGACGCCGCCCTCGCCTCCCGGGTGGCCGAGGCGGTGTCCGCCGTCGTGGCCGACGGCGGCCCCACCGCCCGGGTGGGCGTGGCCGACGGCGCCCGCGCCTGCCGGGTGGGCGTGGCCGACGGCGCCTTCGCCGCCTCCCTGGCCGCCCGCCGGGGCGTGGTGGTGCCGCCCGGGGAGTCGGCCCGCTTCCTCGCCCCCTTCCCCGTCACCGCCCTGGACCGCCCCGAGCTCACCGACCTGCTGGTGCGCCTGGGGCTGTCCACGCTGGGCGCCTTCGCCGCCCTGCCGCCCGCCGACGTGCTCGCCCGCTTCGGCGGGGACGGCGCCGTCGCCCACCGCCTGGCCCGGGGCCTGGACGAGCGGCCGCTGGTCGGCCACGACCCGCCGCCCGACTTCGCCGTCCAGGTCGAGCTGGACCCGCCCGCCGTGCGGGTCGACACCGCCGCCTTCGCCGCCAGGGCCCTGGCCGACGAGCTGCACCGCGCCCTGGCCACGCGTGGCCTGGCCTGCACGAGGGTGGGCATCGAGGCGGAGACCGAGCACGGCGAGCACCTGGCCCGGCTGTGGCGGGCCGACGGGGCGCTCACGCCCTCGGCCATCGCCGACCGGGTGCGCTGGCAGATCGACGGTTGGGTCAACGCCACGTCGGGCGCGCCCGACCGGCCCACCGGCGGGCTCACGCGGCTGCGCCTCGTCCCCGACCAGGTCGTCCCCGACGACGGTCGCCAGCTGGGCTTCTGGGGCGGCGTCTCGGAGGCCGACGAGCGGGCGGCCCGGGCGCTGGCGCGGGTGCAGGGGATGCTCGGGCCCGAGGCCGTCGTCGTGGCTGTCGCGAGCGGCGGCCGCCACCCGGCCGAGCGGGTCACCCTCGTGCCGTGGGGCGACGCCCGGAAGCCGGCCCGTCCCCCCGATCCGCCATGGCCCGGGCAGGTGCCGCCCCCGTCGCCCGCCACCCTCTTCGCCCCGCCGCTGGCTGCCGAGGTGGTGAACGCGACGGGCGCGCCGGTGGGTGTCACCGGGCGGGGCGCCGTCACCGCCGCGCCCGCCCGGGTCTCGGTGGGCGGCGGCCGCTGGGCCGACGTGGCCGGCTGGGCGGGGCCGTGGCCGGTCGACGAGCGCTGGTGGGACGCCGCCGCCCACCGGCGCCGCGCCCGCTTCCAGGTCGTGGCCGGCGGTGCCGCCTGGCTGCTCGCCCTCGAGGGCGGTCGCTGGTGGGCGGAGGCGTCCTATGACTGACCACGTTCACTCCGCGATGGCGCGCCACCCCCTGGCGCGCCATCGCGAAGTGAAGTGAGCGGGTGAGCGGTCGTGGGCTGGCGCAACCCGCGCATCCCGTGGTCGGAGCTGGAGCGTCGGCTGTCCGACGTGCCCGTCGGCGCCAACGGGGGCGACAGCCCGGCGTGGTCGCGCAAGCGGCCGCCGTTCGAGCCGTCGGCGCCGCCCCGGCGGGCGTCGCCCCTCCGCACGCCCTACGCCGAGCTCCACTGCCACTCGAACTTCAGCTTCCTGGACGGGGCGTCGCACCCCGAGGAGCTGGCCGAGGAGGCGGCCCGCCTGGGCCTCTCGGCGCTCGCCCTCACCGACCACGACGGCATGTACGGCGTGGTGCGCTTCGCCGAGGCGGCCGCCGCCGTCGGCGTGCCCACCGTCTTCGGCGCCGAGCTCAGCCTCGGCCCCACCCGTTCACTTCGCGATGGCGCGCCAGCACCTGGTGCGCCATCGCGAAGTGGGCCGCGGCAGGGTGTTCCCGACCCCGAGGGTGACCACCTGGTCGTGGTGGCCCGGGACGCCGAGGGGTACGCCCGGCTGTGCCGGGTCATCAGCGAGGCGCAGCTGAAGGGCCGGGAGAAGGGCCGCCCCCAGTTCTCGCTGTCGGCCCTGTGCCAGGCCGCCGGCGGGCGGTGGCTGGTGCTCACCGGCTGCCGCAAGGGGCCCGTTCCCCGCGCCCTCGTCGAGCGGGGCCCCGCCGCGGCGGCCCGCACCCTCGCCGACCTGGTCACCTGCTTCGGCCGGGACAACGTGGCCGTCGAGCTGTGGGACCACGGCGACCCGCTCGACTCGGCCCGCAACGACGCCCTGGCCGAGCTGGCGGTGCGGGTGGGGGTCGACCTGGTGGCGACCAACAACGTCCACTACGCCACCCCCGCCCGCCGCCCGCTGGCCACCGCCCTGGCCGCCGTGCGCGCCCGGCGCAGCCTGGACGAGCTGGACGGGTGGCTGCCCCCGTCGGGCGCCGCCCACCTGCGCTCGGGCGCCGAGATGGCCGCCCGCCTGGCCCGCTACCCGGGCGTGGTCCAGCGGGCCGCCGAGATCGGGCGGGAGTGCGCCTTCGACCTCCGCCTGGTCGCCCCCCGCCTGCCCGACTGGCCGGTGCCGGACGGCCACACCGAGATGACGTGGCTGCGCCGGCTCGCCGAGGAGGGCGCCCGCCGCCGCTACGGGCCGCCCGAGTCCGAGCGGGTCCCGGGCGCATGGAGGCAGATCCGCTACGAGCTGGACATGATCGAGCAGCTGGGCTTCGCCGGCTACTTCCTCATCGTGTGGGACATCGTCGAGTTCTGCCGGCGTTCGGGCATCTACTGCCAGGGGCGGGGGAGCGCCGCCAACTCGGCCGTCTGCTACGCCCTCGGCATCACCAACGCCGACGCGGTCGCCCTCGGCCTGCTGTTCGAGCGCTTCCTGTCGCCCGCCCGGGACGGCCCCCCCGACATCGACGTCGACATCGAGTCCGACCGGCGCGAGGAGGCCATCCAGTACGTCTACGAGCGGTACGGGCGGGAGCGGGCCGCCCAGGTGGCCAACGTCATCACCTACCGCCCCCGCTCGGCCGTGCGCGACATGGCCAGGGCCCTCGGCCACTCACCGGGCCAGCAGGACGCCTGGTCCAAGCAGGTCGACGCCTGGGGCCCGCTGTCGCACACGTCCGACCACGACATCCCGGCCCCGGTGATGGACCTGGCCTCCCAGGTGCAGGGGTTCCCCCGCCACCTCGGCATCCACTCGGGCGGCATGGTGATCTGCGACCGGCCGGTGGTGGAGGTGTGCCCGGTGGAGTGGGGCCGCATGCCCGGCCGCACCGTGCTCCAGTGGGACAAGGACGACTGTGCGGCGGTGGGCCTGGTCAAGTTCGACCTGCTCGGCCTGGGGATGCTCACTGCCATCCACGAGGCGGTCGACCTGGTCGCCGAGGCGCACGGGGTCGACGTCGACCTGGCCGCCCTCCCCCAGGAGGACGAGGTCTACGACATGCTCTGCCGGGCCGACTCGGTGGGCGTGTTCCAGGTGGAGAGCCGGGCCCAGATGGCGACGCTGCCCCGCCTGCGGCCCCGGCACTTCTACGACCTGGTGGTGGAGGTGGCCCTCATCCGCCCCGGTCCCATCCAGGGCGGCTCCGTCCACCCCTACATCCGCCGCCGCAACGGCCAGGAGCCGGTGACGTACCTGCACCCGCTGCTGGAGCCGGCCCTCCGGAAGACGCTGGGCATCCCCCTGTTCCAGGAGCAGCTCATGCAGATGGCCATCGACGTGGCCGGCTTCAGCGCGGCCGACGCCGACCAGCTGCGCCAGGCCATGGGCTCCAAGCGCAGCCAGGCCCGCATGGAGGCGCTCAAGGGACGGCTGTACGACGGCATGGCCGAGCGCGGCGTCACCGGGGCGACGGCCGACGCCATCTGGGACAAGCTGGTGGCGTTCGCCAACTTCGGCTTCCCCGAGAGCCACTCGGTGAGCTTCGCCTACCTGGTCTACGCCAGCGCCTGGCTCAAGCACCACTACCCGGCCGCCTTCTGCGCCGCCCTCCTCAACGCCCAGCCCATGGGCTTCTGGTCGCCCCAGACCCTCACCGCCGACGCCCGTCGCCACGGCGTCACCATCCTCGGCCCCGACGTCAACGCCAGCGCGGCGAAGGCCACCCTCGAGCCCGTTCTGGCACCAGGAACCGGCATCGGGGTGTCGGTTCCTGGTGCCAGAAGGCACCGGGGCGACGGGCAACCGGCGGTGCGCATCGGCGTCGGGTCGGTGCGCACCATCGGCGACGACGTGGCCCGGCGCATCGACGACGGTCGTCCCTACACCTCCATGGAGGACGTGGTGCGCCGCTGCGGGCTCACGGAGCCGCAGGTGGAGGCCCTGGCCACCGCCGGCGCCTTCGGCTGCTTCGCCGCCGGGGTCGCCGCCGCCGCGGACGGTGGCGCCGTCCCGCTGGACCGCCGCCGGGCGCTGTGGGCGGCGGGCGCGGTGAGCCAGTCCCGTGCGGGGAGGCTGGCGGGGGTGGTCACGGGGGAGTCGGCGCCCGAGCTGCCCGCCATGTCGGCCCGCGAGCGGGCCGCCGCCGACCTGTGGGCCCTCGGGCTGTCGCCCGACTCGTCGCCCACGGAGTTCGCCCGCCCCGCCCTCGACGTGCTCGGCGTGCTGACCGCCGCCGCCCTGTGGGACGCCGAGCCCGGGTCGCGCGTGCTGGTGGGCGGCGTCGTGACCCACCGCCAGCGCCCGGCCACCGCCTCGGGGATCACGTTCTTGAACCTGGAGGACGAGACGGGCCTGGTGAACGTGATCTGCTCGCCCGGGGTGTGGGCCCGCCACCGCCGGGTGGCCCGCTCGTGCCCCGCCCTGCTGGTCCGGGGCCGCCTGGAGCGGGCCGAGGGGGTGATCAACGTGGTGGCCGAGCGCATCGAGCCGCTGGACCTGGCACTGCCGACCCGGTCCCGCGACTTCCGCTGAGCCGCCTCAACGGCGGCGGGCGCCCGCCAGGTACCAGGCGGACGACACGGCCAGCCAGGCGCCGTTGGCGGCTGCCGCCCCCGGTCGCCGGGCGGTCAGCAGTCCGGCGACGATGGCGGCCATGCCCAGGTGGTGGACGGCCAGCCACCGCCACCGCCGCTCCCGCACGACGGGGAGCCACCGGACCAGCACGGCCACCGCCGCCGGGTACCCGGCGCCGAGGAGCACCAACGACCGGGTGTCCGCGTCCATCCACCGAACCTAGGGCCTGCGAGTGGCACTGCCCGGGAAGAGGCGTCGCCTCTGCACTCACGTCGTCCACTCGCCGCTCCTAGGCATCGTTTCCGCCGGCGCCGCCGCGGGTAGGCGCCGGGCCTATGCCGGCGCCGGGCGACTTCACCCTCGGGGTGGAGGAGGAGTACCTGGTCGTCGACCCCGAGACGCGTGCCCCGCGCCTCGACGGGGACAAGCTGCTGGCCGCCGCCCGGGGGGAGCTGGGCGACCGCGTGCAGGCCGAGCTCCAGATCTCGCAGCTCGAGGTCGGCACCGCGGTCTGCACCGATCTCGACGACGTCCGGCGCGACCTCCACCGGCTGCGGTCGGGACTGGCCGCCGCCCTCGAACCCCACGGCGCGGCCATCGCCGCGTCCGGGAGCCACCCCTTCGCCTCCTGGCGCGACGTCCGCATCACCCCCGAGGAGGCGTACCTGCGCCTCGAGAAGGACTACCAGCAGCTCGCCCGGGAGCAGCTGATCTGCGGGTGCCACGTCCACGTCGGCATCGACGACCCCGAGCTCGCCATCCGGGTCCTCAACCGGGCCCGCCCGTGGCTGGCGACCCTGGTGGCGCTGGCCGCCAACTCGCCGTTCTGGATGGCGGCCGACACCGGCTACGCCAGCTTCCGCACCGAGGTGTGGCGGCGCTGGCCGACGGCCGGTACGCCCGACCGGTTGGCCGACCGCGCCGAGTACGACCGGCTGGTCGGCGACCTCCTCGCCACCGGCAGCGTCGACGCCCCCGCCCGGCTCTACTTCGACGTGCGCCCCTCGTTCCGCTACCCGACCCTCGAGTTCCGGGTGACCGACGTGTGCCTCGACGTGGACGACGCGGTCATGGCCGCCGGCCTGATCCGGGCGCTGTGCCGCGCCTGCGCCCGGGACGCGGCCGACGGCCGGCCCGAACCCGCGCTCCGCACCGAGCTGATCCGGGTGGCGACGTGGCGGGCGGCCCGCCACGGGCTGGACGCCGAGCTGCTCGACCTGTCCGCCCGCCGGGCGGCGCCCGCCGCCGAGGTGGTGGCGTCGCTGCTGGCGTACGTGCGGCCCGAGCTGGAGGACGCCGGCGAGTGGGACGAGGTGTCGGCGCTCGTCGAGCGGACCCTCCGGCGGGGCACCGGCGCTGCCCGCCAGCGCCGCGCCCACCAGTCCTCCGGGCGCCTGGAGGACGTCGTCGACTACGTCGTGGCCGAGACGGTCAGAGGGCGTTGAGGACGACGGTCAGCACGACCGACACGACGATCGAGACGACGAGCGGCCACCACAGGAACCGGCCCCGTCCGGGTTGACCCGAGCGCCTGGTCCACACGAACATCGACGCACGCCTTCCCGCCACGTCGTCGCGGCAAACGCGACGGGGTAGCGGGAGCCCGGACGGGGAAGGCTCCGGCCGGACGACAAGGAAGGTGGCGCCGTGCGGTTCGGGAGGGATGTCGAGCTGGACACCTCGCAGGTCTCCGACCGGCGTGGCATGGGGCCGCTGGCCGTCGGCGGCGGCGGCATCATCGGCCTGGTCTTCCTGGTCATCCAGCTGCTCGGCGGAGGCGGCGGGACGGGGGGGATCCCGCTGGGCGAGCCGCAGACCGACCTGTCGGCCGAGTGCCGGACCGGAGAGGACGCCAACCAGCGCGAGGACTGCCGCGCCGTCGCCGTCATCAACAGCGTCCAGGCGTTCTGGGGCGACAAGCTGCCCGGGTACCAGCCGGCGACCACGGTGTTCTTCAGCGGCGGGGTGAGCACGGGCTGCGGCCAGGCGTCGTCGGCCGTGGGGCCGTTCTACTGCCCCCTCGACCGCCGGATCTACATCGACCTCGGCTTCTACGACGACCTCCGCACCCGCTTCGGCGCCAACGGCGGGCCTTTCGCCGAGGCGTACGTGATCGCCCACGAGTACGGCCACCACGTCGAGAACCTGCAAGGCGTGCTCGAGCGGTCCCGCGACGGCTCGACCGGCCCCCAGAGCTCGGCCGTGCGGGTGGAGCTCATGGCCGACTGCCTGGCCGGCATGTGGGCCCGGGGGGCGGTCGCCACCGGGTTCATCGAGGAGCTCACCCAGCAGGACATCGACGACGGGCTCAACGCGGCGGCGGCCATCGGGGACGACCGGATCCAGGAGCAGGCGCAGGGCCAGGTGAACCCCGAGTCGTGGACGCACGGGTCGTCCGAGCAGCGCCAGCGGTGGTTCCTGAACGGGTACCGCTCCGACGACCTGGCGGGGTGCGACACCTTCGCCGCACCCACCGTCTGAGGGCGGCTGTCCGGGGGCGCGCCCCCCGCCCACCTAAACTGAAGGTTTCCGGACGTCACGAGGACTGTGGCTTCCAACGGTCGACACCGGGAGGACGCCAACGTATGGCCGGCCAGCGCAGCAGCTTCGGGAAGCTCCAACGGGACCGCGACAAGCAGGCGAAGGCGGCCGCCAAGCGCGCCCGTCGCCAGGAGGGCGCGCCCGCGCAGGACGAGGAGCCGGTCGAGGCGGCAGCGCCCCGCAGCGAGGCGTCGACCGCCGCCCTGCTCGAGCGGATCGCCGAGGTGCACGAGCAGTACGACGCCGGGACCATCTCCTACGAGCAGTTCGAGGAGACCAAGGCCGACCTTCTCGGCCGCCTCTCGGTCGAGTAGCTCGGTGCACGTCGCCGTCCTGGGGACCGGCATGGTGGGCCGCACCCTGGCCACCAGGCTGGTCGCCCTCGGCCACCGCGTCACGATGGGCTCGCGGCGGGCCGGCAACGAGGCGGCCGCCGCCTGGGCCGCCGGCGCCGGCGAGGCGGCCGCCGAGGGCTCGTTCGCCGATGCCGCGGCGCGGGGCGACCTGGTGGTCAACGCCACGGCCGGCACCGCCTCCGTCGCCGCCCTCGTGTCGGCGGGGGCCGACAACCTGGCCGGCAAGGTCGTGGTGGACGTGGCCAATCCCCTCGACGTCTCGGCCGGCCTGCCCCCGACCCTCTCCGTGTGCAACACCGACAGCCTGGGCGAGCAGATCCAGCGCCGGTTCCCGAGCGCCCGGGTGGTGAAGACCCTCAACACGGTGAACTGCGAGGTCATGGTGGACCCCTCGCTGGTCCCCGGCTCTCACACCATGTTCGTCGCCGGCAACGACGCCCCGGCCAAGGCCGACGTCCGGGCGCTGCTGGAGTCGTTCGGCTGGCCGGCCGACGACATCGTCGATTTGGGCGACATCGCCGGCGCCCGCGGCATGGAGATGTACCTGCCGCTGTGGCTGCGGTTCTGGCAGGCCACCGGCACCGGTCATCTCAACGTGAAGCTGGCCCGCCGGGCCTGAGACGCCCGGCTCCGGGGACGCACGGCCGGTCAGGCGCCGCCGGGGCCTCAGCACGCCGGCTCCGGGGACGCACGGTCGGTCAGGCGCCGCCGGGGCCTCAGCACGCCGGCTCCCGGGACGCACGGCCGGTCAGGCGCCCAGCTCCTCGGCCAGCTCCAGCCAGCGCTCCTCGGCCTCGCCCAGGCGGGCCTGGGCGGCGGCCAGCGCCTCGGCCGTGCGGGCCCGGGCCACGTGGTCGGCGCCGGCGTCGGCCAGCTCCCGCTCCAGGCGGTCCCGCTCGGCCGCCACCTCGGCCATCTCGCGCTCGGCGTTGCCCAGCAGTCGTCGCAACGTGCTGGGGGAGCGCCGCCGGGCCCGCCGGGCCGCGGCGGAGCCGGGAGAGCCGGCGCCGCCGGCGGCGGACGGCACCACGGGCCGCCCGGCGCCGCCGCCTGTGGACCGCTCGGAGCCGGGCGCCGGCGGCCCGCCCGCCGACACGCCGCCTGCGGACGGTGTGCCGCCGGGCGCCGACGGCCCGCCCGCCGACACGCCGCCTGCGGACGGTGTGCCGCCGGGCGCCGACGGCCCGCCCGCCGCCTCGCCCTCACGGCCGGGCGCCGTCGGGCGGAGCCCTCGTCCCGTCCCGGTGCGTGCGGCCCGGGTGCGGCGGGCCGCCTCGTACCCGGCGTAGCCGCCGGGGGCCATGCCGGCGTGACCGGCGCCGTCGAGGACGAGCACGTCCTCGACCGTGCGCTCCAAGAGGGCGCGATCGTGGCTGACGACGACGAGCGTGCCCGGCCAGTCGTCCAGGTGGTCCTCCAGGGCCCGCAGCGTGTCGAGGTCGAGGTCGTTGGTCGGCTCGTCCAGGAGCAGCACGTTGGGCATGGCGGCGAGCACCAGCAGCAGCTGGAGCCGCCGGCGCTCTCCGCCCGACAGCGTGGCGACCGGCGCCCACTGCCCGTCGGCGTCGAAGCGGAACCGCTCCAGGAGCCGCACCTGGTCCCACGTCGGCTGACCGGCCCTGCCCGCCACCGCGTCGCGCACGCGCAGGTCGGGGTCGAGGTCGGCGCCCCGCTGGTGGTAGTACCCGAGGCGGACGGTGGTCCCCCGGTCGACCTCGCCCTCGACCGGGGCCAGGCGGCCGGCGATCACCTCCAGCAGCGTGGTCTTGCCGGACCCGTTGGGGCCCACCACGCCCAGCCGGCCCCCCGGCTCGAGGTCGAGGTCGAGGCCGGTGAACAGGGGCGGACCGTCGTCGAAGCGGTGGCCGAGCCCGCGCAGGACGACGACCTTGTCGCCCAGCCGGGGCATGCCCGGGCCCCGACCGGCGGCCGCGCCCAGGTCGAGGCCGGACGGCCGGTCGCCCGGACCGCCCTCCACGATCGTCCTGGCCGCCGCCAGGCGCGCCTTGGGCTTGCGGGTGCGGGCGGGCGCGCCCCGGCGCAGCCAGGCCAGCTCGGCCCGGGCCAGGTTGCGCCGCACCACCTCGGCGGTGGCCTCCTGCCCGGCCCGCCGGCTGCTGGCCTCCAGATAGGCGGTGTAGCCGCCGTCGTGGACGTGGCAGCGGCCGCCGTCGAGCTCGAGCACCCGGGTGGCGACGCGGTCGAGGACGTGGCGGTCGTGGGTCACCAGCACCAGCCCGCCCTTGAAGCGCGCCAGTCGCTCCTCCAGCCAGGCGATGGCGTCGACGTCGAGGTGGTTGGTCGGCTCGTCGAGCACGAGCAGGTCGACGTCGTCGACGAGCACCTGCGCCAGGGCGACGCGCTTGGCCTGGCCGCCCGAGAGGGTGGCGACGTCGGCCCCCCCGAGGCCGCCCATGCCGAGGTGCTCGAGGATGGCCGCCGCCTCCCAGGACGGGCCGACGGCGCTGCGCACGTCGCCCGCCGCCAGGTCCGGCTGCTGGTGCAGGTGGCCCACGCGCACGTTCCGGCCCCGGCGGACCGTCCCCACCTCCGGCTCGTCCACCCCGGCGACGAGGCGCAGCAGGGTCGACTTCCCCGATCCGTTCGGTCCGACCACGCCGACGCGGTCACCGGTGGCGACGGTCGCCGAGCAGTCGGTGAACAGCGGCCGGTCGGGCCGGAACGCGCCGACCCCGTCCACGTCGGCGAGGATCAATGCCGGCGCCCCCCGGCTTGGCGGCCGGCCCTCGTCGCCCCCTGCCCCGTCGTGCGCAGGATGTCGAGGGCGCTGGCCACGACCCAGGCGTGGCCGGCCGTGAGGCCGAGGCGCTGGAACAGCCCCGACCCGGGCCCCGCCACCGTGGCCAGCAGCGACGCGCCGGACACCAGCCCGGCGGCGGCGGACAGGCGCGCCCACCCGGTGCGCCCCGACCGGGCCAGCGGAGCAGCGGCGGCGAGGGGCGTGGCGGCCAGGGTGGCGTAGCCGATGCCGGCGAACACGCCGTGGATGCGGTCGGGCGTGGGCGACCCGAGTGGGAAGGAGGCGACGCCGAGGGTGGCCAGGCCGGTGGCCGTGGCACAGGCCCATGCCGGCCCCGACAGGGTGGCCCGCAGGGCCGAGCCGTACAGCGGGAGCCCGGTGCCCAACGCCACCAGGCCGGCCGTCATCACGTACCGGTCGGGGGCACCCCCGGCGGCCAGCCGGCTGATGGCGTCGTCGACCGGTGAGTAGCCGGGCAGTCGGCGGCCCAGCAGCGCCCATGCCGTAACGAAGACGGCCGGTCCCACCACCCCGCCCAGGGCGGCCAGCCGGCGACGCTGCGGCGGGTGCTCCACCGGGCGACGGTAGCCTCGCCCGGTGACGACGGGGCCCGCACCGGCGCGGGCGCCGGCGTCGCTGTGGCGGATGCTGTGGCGGGGCGTGCGCCGGAAGTGCCCCCGCTGCGGGTCGGGCCGGGTCTTCCGCAGCTGGTTCGAGATGGTCGACCGCTGCCCGCGCTGCGGCCTGCGCTTCGAGCGCGAGAGCGACTTCTGGCTCGGCGCCTACGTGGTCAACCTGGCCGTCACCGAGGGGCTGCTCGTCGTCGCCCTCCTGGCATACGTGTTCCGGGCCGTCTCCGACCCGACCACGCCGTCGGCGCCGGTGGTCCTCGCCGCCCTCGTGTTCGCCATCGGGGCGCCGTTGGCGTTCTTCCCCTTCTCCCGCACCATCTGGGCCGCCATCGACCTGGCCATGCGCCCGGTGCCGCCCGAACCGCCCGAGGGCCCATGACCGAAGTGTCGTCCGGGTCGGGGAATGGGAACGGATGAGGGCGATGCCGCCCCGGGCACTGGCCACACCCGACACCACGTCACCGGTCGCGCCCCCGCTGCCCGCGCCGCGAGGGCCGCTGTCCGCCCACCTGCTCGACCACCTGGCCCGCCGGCCCGGGCCGCTGGCCCTGCCCCCGCCCGTGCCGGCGGAAGCCGACGTCCTGGCCGACGACGACCTCCAGCTCGCGCTCTACTGCTGCTACGAGCTGCACTACCGGTCGTTCGACGGCGTCGACGAACGGTGGGAGTGGGAGCCGTCGCTGCTCGCCCTGCGCCGGGCGCTCGAGGGCGCCATGGAGGACGCCCTGCGGGTCGCGGTCGGCCCCGTGCCGGTCCCCGGCGGCGACGTGGCGCAGGCGCTGGCCGACGTCATCGGCCGCCCCGGCGGCCCGTCGCTGTCGAGGTGGGTGCTGGACCGCGGCAACCTGGCGCACCTCCGCGAGTTCGCCGTGCACCGCTCGGCGTACCAGCTGAAGGAGGCCGACCCGCACACGTGGGCCATCCCCCGCCTGTCGGGAGGGGCGAAGGCGGCGCTGGTGCAGATCCAGCTGGACGAGTACGGGCGGGGCGTCGAGGCGGAGATGCACTCGACGCTGTTCGCCACGACCATGGCGGCCCTCGGGCTCGACACCCGCTACGGCGCGTACGTCGACCTGCTGCCCGGGGTGACCCTGGCGACCACCAACCTGGTGTCGATGTTCGGCCTCCACCGGCGCTGGCGCGGCGCCCTGGTCGGCCACCTGGCGGTGTTCGAGTCGACGTCGGTGGGCCCGATGGGCCGCTACGCCGCCGCCCTGCGACGGCTCGGCGTGGGCGGCGGCGCCGAGCGCTTCTACGACGTCCACGTGGAGGCCGACGCCCACCACGAGGTCGTGGCCGTCCGCCAGATGGCCGGCGGCCTGGTGGCCCAGGAGCCCGACCTGGCCGGCGACGTGGTGTTCGGCGCCCGGGCGCTGATGCTGGTGGAGGACCGCCTCACCCGCCACCTGCTGGCGTGCTGGGAGGGCGGGCGGACGTCGCTGCTCGGGCCCGTGCCCGAGCCGCCGACGGCCGGGGCCGACGGCCCGTGCCGGGACCGCTAACCCCCCTCCCGCTGACCTACGTCCTGCCGCTGCGGCGGCCGGCCGTGGCCGACGACGACCTCGCGGCCTACGTGCGGTCCCTCGCCGGGCTCGCCGAGGTGATCGTCGTGGACGGCTCGGACGCCGAGGTGTTCGCGGCGCACGGTGCCGCCTTCGGCCCGGCCGTGCGCCACGTGCCGGTGGACGCCGACCTGGGGGGCCGGTACGGCAAGGTCAACGGCGTCGTCACCGGCGTGCGGGCGGCGTCCCACGAGCGGATCGTGGTGGCCGACGACGACGTGCGCTACGGCGGGGCCGAGCTCGCCCGCATGGCGTCGCTCCTCGAGTCGGCGGACGTCGTCCGTCCCCAGAACCACTTCGAGCCCTGCCCGTGGCACGCCCGGTGGGACACCGCCCGCACGCTCCTGAACCGCGCCTTCGCGGCCGACTACCCGGGGACGCTCGGCGTGCGCCGGTCGACGCTCCTGAAGGCCGGGGGCTACGACGGCGACTGCCTGTTCGAGAACCTCGAGCTCATCCGCACCGTCGAGGCGGTCGGCGGCACCCTCCTCCATGCGCCCGACCTCTACGTGCGCCGCCTCCCCCCGACGGCCCGGCACTTCTGGTCGCAACGCGTGCGGCAGGCCTACGACAGCTTCGCCGTGCCCGGCCGCCTGGCGGGCGAGCTGGCGGTCCTGCCCGCCGTCGCCGTCGCCGTCCGGCGCCGCCGGGGCCGGTCGCTGGCTGTCGGCGCGGGCCTGTCGATGGCGGTCGCCGAGGCAGGCCGGCGACGGTACGGCGGCGCCCGGGTGTTCCCGGCCACGGCCAGCCTCATGGCGCCGGTGTGGATCGCCGAACGGGCGGTGTGCGCCTGGCTGGCGGTCGCCAGCCGGGTGGTGCTCGGCGGCGTCCCCTACGCGGGCACCGTGCTCGCCAAGTCGGCCAACTCCCGCCGCCGGCTGCGCCGGCGGCACGGCCGGGGGCGTCGGGGCCGGGCGTCCCGCCTGAAGGACCTGGCGGCCAAGGCCGTCACGGCGGTCCACGTGGCCGCCTACCGGGCGTCGGGCGGGCGCGTGGCCGGGCGCCTCGGCGGCATGCCCGTCCTCCTGCTCACCACCCGCGGCCGGCGGACCGGCCGGAGGCACACCGTCCCCCTCACCTACTTCCACGACGGCGGCGCCGTCGTGCTGGTGGCCTCCTACGCCGGGGACGACCACGATCCCGCCTGGTACCGCAACCTGCTGGCCGACCCCGAGGTCGAGGTCACCCGTGGCCGGGACCGCCGCCCGATGACGGCCCGGCCGGGGACCGACGGCGAGAAGGCGCGCCTGTGGCCGGTGATCGTCGCCACCTACGACGGGTACCGGCGCTACCAGTCGCGCACCGAGCGGGACATCCCCCTGGCCGTACTCACGCCGCGCTGACCGTTCAGGGGGCGGCGGCGAGGCGGCGGACGGCGGCGGCGGACTCGGCGTCCAGGGCCGCCTCGGCCAGGCCGCGCGCCTTTGCCAGCGACGTCGCCCGGACGGCCTGCTTCACCGTCGCCACCGCGTTGGGGCGCACCGAGAGCATCGTCACGCCGAGACCCAGGATGATGGGGATGGCGAGAGGGTCGGTGGCCATCTCGCCGACGATCTCCACCGGCCGACGGTGGACCTCCCCGGCGTAGGCGACCAGCCGGATCAGGCGGAGTACGGCGGGGTGCAGCCCGTCGGCGAGGGCGGCCACCGCCGCGTTCTGGCGGTCGGCGGCGAGCGTGTACTGGGTGAGGTCGTTGCTCCCGATGGCGAAGAAGTCCACCAGCGGGGCGAACGCCTCGGCCGTGACCGCCGCCGCCGGCACCTCCACGGTGATGCCCACCTCCACCGTCGGCGCCGAGCCGCTCCGGTCGACGAGGCGGTCGAGGCACGCCCGGGCGGCGCGCACCTCGTCCACGCCCGTCACCATCGGGAACATCACCTGCACGGGACGCTCGGCGGCGAGGCGGACGACCGCCCGCAGCTGCGTCTCCAGGAGGTCGGGTGCGGTGAGCGTGAAGCGCAGGCCGCGGTTGCCGAGCGCGGGGTTCGGCTCCGCCATGCCGCCCCATGCGGGGATGTCGGCGCCGAGGTCGAGCGTCCGCACGACCAGCGGCCGCCCGTCAAGGGCGTCCGCGACGCGCCGGTAGGCCAGGTACTGCTCGTCCTCGCCCGGTGGGTGGGGCCGGTCGAGGAAGGCGAACTCGGTCCGCAGCATGCCGACGCCGTCGGCCCCCGCGGCGATCGCCACGCGGGCCTCGTCGGGGCCGCCCACGTTCGCCACCACGGGGACGAGGTGGCCGTCGACCGTCCGCGCCGCGTCCATGGCCCGCGCCTGCGCCTCGTCGTCCCGTGCTGCCGCCGCCCGTTGCCGGGCCGCCGCCGCCTCGACCACCGACGGCTCGGGGTCGACGTGCACGGTGCCGGCTCCACCGTCGACCAGCACCAGCGTCCCCTCGGGGATGTCGAGCACGGCGGGGCCGAGCCCGGTGACGAGGGGGATGCCCCGGGAGCGGGCGACGATGGCCGCGTGCGACAGCGGTGCTCCCGCCGCCGTGGCCACCGCCCGGACCGACCCGGCGTCGAGCGCCATGACGTCGCCGGGGGTGAGGTCGCCGGCGACCACCACGCCGGCCGCCGGGGCCCTGCCGGTCGGCCGGACGACGGGCCCGGCGCCGGCACCGGGGCTGGTGGGGACCCCGACCAGCACGGACGGGTGGGCGCGCCTCAGCGCTTCTGGCCCTTGTCCTCTTCGCCCTCGACCACCCGGCGGGCCATCTCCCGCAACTCCAGCTTCAGGCGGTCGGCACCCCGGCACAGGATCTCCATGGCCGCCTGCGACGAGATCCCCTGGCGGCCCATCAGGATCCCTCTCGCCTGCCCGATCAGCTCCCGGGCCTCCATCACCTCCCGCAGGCGCGCCAGGCTCTCCTTCGTCTCCGCGGCGCGCAGGGCGACCGAGGCGTGGGCGGCGAGGATGGCTCCGACCGCCAGCGACTCCTCGGTGAAGGCCGCCGGCTCCCTGGAGTAGAGGTTGAGCGACCCCATGGTGTGGTCGGCGACGAACATGCGGAAGGCGACCATGCTGCGCACCCCGGTGGCCTCGACGGCGCGGCGGGAGAACCGTGGCCAGCGCGGGTCGGTGGCGAGGTCGTCGGCGACGATCGTCTGCTGTTCGCGGATCGCCTCGAGGGAGGGGCCCTCGCCCACCTCGAACTGGATGGCGTCGACGGTGCCGCCGGTCACGTCGCTCGCCGTCGGCGTCGAGAGCCGACGGTGGGCGAGCACGGTGACCACGGCGTGGTCGCAGCCGTCCACCGTGGGCACCGCGACCTCGCAGATCCGGGCCAGCGTCCGCTGGACATCGGGCTCGGCCAGCAGGGCGCGCGAGATCTCGGCGAACGCGGCAGCCAGCTGGCGTTGGTCCGTGGGCGCCGACACGACCGCGGAAGTGTAGGACGGGGCCGTTCGCCGGGCACAACGCAGGGCGCCGCGGATCGCCCGCGCCCGGCACGGAGACCGGTGGCGGGTTACGCCACCGATCGGCGGGGACGGCTGCGCCGAGGACGCGAGACGGGCGCCGGCCGGTCCGCGACCTGGGGCCGCGCCCGCACGAGCGGTGCCGTCGGGCCGACGATGGCGGTGATGCGCGCGTCGCCGGGGGTGACGGTGGCCGTCGCCGGCCGGATGCCCGCCTTGCGGGCGATGGCGTGCACGTCGCCCCGTTGCTCCGGGGTGACGAGCGTGACGACGGTGCCGTCGGCTCCCGCCCTGGCCGTGCGCCCCGAGCGGTGCAGGAACGCCTTGTGCTCGGCCGGCGGGTCGACGTGGACGACGATGCCGATGTCGTCGACGTGGATGCCGCGGGCGGCGATGTCGGTGGCCACGAGCACCAGGGTGGACCCGTCGCCGAAGGCGGCCAGGTTCCGCGCCCGGACACCCTGCGACAGGTTGGAGTGCAGCTCGCCGGCCGGGATCCCCGCCGCCGCCAGCTGGCGGGCCAGCTTGCGGGCGCCGTGCTTGGTGCGGGTGAACAGGAGGCTGCGCTGCTGCCCGCCCGCCAGCTGGCGGACGACGGCGGCCTTGTCCGTCGTGGACACGGTGAGGAGGTGATGGGTCATCGCCGCCTGCGGCACGCTGGCCGAGTCGACCGAGTGCGTGACCGGGTCGTTCAGGTAGCGGCGCACCAGGACGTCGATGCCGTTGTCGAGGGTGGCCGAGAAGAGCAGGCGCTGCGTGCGCGCCGGGGTGCGGTCGAGGATCCGGCGGACGGCCGGGAGGAACCCGAGGTCCGCCATGTGGTCGGCCTCGTCGATGACCGTGACGTGGACGGCGTCGAGAGCGCAGTGCCCCTGGCCGATGAGGTCCTCCAACCGGCCCGGGCACGCCACGACCACGTCCACCCCTCGGCGCAGGGCGGTGACCTGCGGGCCCATGCCGACGCCGCCCATGACGGTGACCACGCGCAGGCCGGCGGCGGCGGCGAGGGGAGCGATGGTGTCGGAGACCTGGGTGGCCAGCTCCCGGGTGGGGACGAGGACGAGGCCCCGCGGCCGCTTGGGAGCCGAGCGCCGGCCCGAGGCGGCCAGCGCGGCCACCAGCGGGACGGCGAAGGCGACGGTCTTGCCGCTGCCCGTGCGGCCGCGGCCGAGGACGTCGCGCCCGGCGAGGGCGCTGGGGAGGGCGGCCGCCTGGATCGGGAAGGGCACGGTGATGTCGGCGCGGGCGAGGGCGGCGCACAGGGGGGCGGGCACCCCCAGGGCGGCGAAGGAGACGG
>DATLFN010000170.1 GCA_035540975.1 Acidimicrobiales bacterium | reverse complement strand
GGCCGCCCGGGTCGCCGACGGCGACCGGGTGTACGTGCCCCGACGGGGCGAGGCGCCGCCGGCGGGAGCGGGGGCGGGCGGGCCCGGCGGCAGCCCGGCGGCCGGCCCCGTCGACCTCAACACCGCCACCCTCGAGCAGCTCGACGCCCTCCCCGGCGTCGGGCCGGCCACCGCCCAGGCGATCCTCGACCACCGGGCCGAGCACGGCCGGTTCGCGGCGGTGGACGAGCTGTTGGAGGTGCGGGGCATCGGCGACGCCAAGCTGGCCGCACTCCGCTCCAAGGTGAAGGTGTGAGCCGGTGACGGACCGGTGGGCGGTGGCGCTGGCGGCGGCCACCGCCCTCGGCGCCTGGCTGGCCCGGCCCCTTCCCCGCGGCGCCGGGGTCGCTCTGGTGGTCGTCGCCCTCGCCGCCCGCCGGCCGGCGTGGCTCTGCGTCGGGGCGGCCGTCCTGGCGTCGGCGCTGGGCGCCGCCTCGTGGGCCGGGCTCGACCCGCCGGCGGCGGGTACGCGCGCCGGCGGGCGGGCCGTTCTGGTCACCGACCCCGACGACGTCGACGGCGCCCTGCGGGTCGAGCTGCGCCTCGGCGGCCGCCGGGTGGAGGCCTGGGCGCGGGGCGCCCCGGCGTCGGCGTTGCGCCCCCGGCTGGCCGGCGAGACGGTCGACGTGCGGGGCCGCCTGTCGCCCGTGCCCGCCCGCAGCCGGGCGTACCTCGCCCGCCGCCACGTCGCGGCCCGGATGTCGGTCGACGAGGTCGGGTCGTGGACGCCGGGCCACCCTCTGGCCCGGGTGGCGAACGACGTGCGGCGGACCCTGCTGCGGGGGACGTCGTCGTTCCGGCCCGAGCTCCGTGCCCTCTTCACCGGCCTGGTGCTGGGCGACGACCGAGAGCAGGACCCGGCGAGCGTCGACGACTTCCGGGGCGCCGGCCTCACCCACCTCCTGGCCGTGTCCGGGCAGAACGTCGCTTTCGTGCTGGCCCTCGCGGCGCCCGCCCTGCGCCCGCTCGGGCTGCGCGGCCGCCTCCTGGGCGGGGTCGGCGTGCTCGTCGCCTTCGGCGTCCTCACCCGCTGGGAGCCCTCGGTGATCCGCGCCTCGGCCATGGCCGCCGTCGCCCTCCTCGCCACCACCGCGGGCCGCCCGGCGTCCACCGCCCGGGCGCTGGCCCTGGCGGTCACCGCCCTGCTCCTGGTCGACCCCCTGCTGGTGGGCTCGGTGGGCTTCGTCCTGTCGTGCGGGGCCTGCGCCGGCATCGCCGTGCTGGCCGGGCCGCTCAGCCGGCGGATGCCGACGCCCCTGGCCGTCACCGTCGCCGCCCAGGTGGGGGTGGTCCCGGTGATCGTCCCGCTGTTCGGCGGGATCCCGGTGGCGTCGCTGCCCGCCAACCTGCTGGCCGTGCCGGCCGCCGCCCCCGTCACCATGTGGGGCCTGGCCGCCGGCCTGCCCGCCGGGCTGGTCGGCGACCCGGTGGCGAGCGCCGTGCACCTCCCCACCCGGCTGCTGGTCGCCTGGATCGCCGGCGTGGCGCGCTGGGCGGCCGCCGCCCCGTTCGGGCAGCTGGGTGCCGGGGCGGTCGCCGTCCTCGGCGTGCTCGCCCTGCTGGCCTTCGCCGTGCGCCGGGCGAGGGGCCCGGCGGCGGTCGCCGCCCTGGGCGTGTGCCTGTGGCCGATGCTCGCCCCGGCGCCGTCGGCGGGCGGGCGGGTGCTGGCCGGCGACGCCCGGCTGTGGCGTTCCGGTGACGCCACCGTGCTGGTGGTGGACCGCCCCCGCCCCGGGCCGCTGCTCGGCGCCCTGCGGGCGAGCGGGGTGCGCGGCGTGTCGGTCGTGGTGCTCACCAGCGATTCCCGGTCGGCCCGTGCCGCCCTCGCCCCGGTGCTGGACCGCCACCCGGCCGGGCTCGTCCTCACCGCGGCGAACGCCCGCCCGGGGACCACGGTCACGGCCGGGCGCCTGGTGGTGCGGGTGACGGCGGTGGCGCCCCGCCTCGCCGTCGAGGTGGGCCCGTGTACGTTCCCCCCGTGCTCCTCTGCCTCGGGTCGCGTGCCTTCGACCTCCGCTCCCGGGCGCTCGTGATCGGCGTGGTCGAGGCGTCGCGCGTCGAGCGGGCCGGGGCGCTGGTGGCCGACGGGGCCGACGCCCTGGTGGTGGACCGAGGCGATGGACCGGTGGTGGACGGAGGCGACGGCCTGGTCGCGGCGGTCGAGGTGCTGGCGGCGGCGCACGAGGCCCCGGTGGGCGTGGCCTCCACGTCGGCCGGCGTGGCGGTCGCCGCCTTTGAGGCGGGCGCCGCGTTCGCCGAGGACCGCCTCGGCTCGGCCGGGCCCGACTGGCTGGCCGCAGCCGCCGGCGCCGGCGCCACCGTCGTGCTCGCCGTACCCGGGGCCGCCGGCGCCGCCGCCCTCGACGCCCGCGCCGCCCAGGCGGAGGCCGCAGGGATCCGGCCCGAACGCATCGCCCTCGACCCCGGCTTCCCCTTCCCGGGCGCCGGCCGCGCCGGCCGCCCGCTGGTGCTGGACCTCGGTCCCCGGCCCGGGCTGGCCACGGCCTGCGTCGGCGTCGCCCTCGGGTACCGGGTGGTCCGGACCACCGACGTGCGGGCCGCCCGCCGTGTCGCAGACGCCGTGGCCGCCGTCCTGGAGGCCCGTTGACCCCGGCGGGCGGCACCGCCCTCCACGCCTGGCTGGTGAAGGGCGACGACCCGGTGCTGGTGGGGGAGGAGGTGCGCCGCCTGGTCGGCGAGCTCAGCGGGGGCGACCCCATGGCCGTCGAGGAGCTGGCCGGCGACGAGGCCACGCCGGCGGCCATCGCCGACGCCTGCTCGACCCCGCCGTTCCTGGCCGAGCGCCGGGTGGTGGTGGCCCGCGAGGTGGGGCGCTTCGTCACCGAGGAGCTGGCGCCGATGCTGGCGTGGCTGGCCGACCCCCTGCCGACGACGGCCCTGGTGCTCACGGGCGGGGGCGGCCAGGTGAGCGCCAAGCTGGTCAACGCCGTCCGCAAGGTCGGCAAGGTGGTCGACGCCGGCGCCGGGACGGGCAAGGCCCGCGACCAGTGGTTGGCCGCCCGGCTCAAGTCTGCCCCCGTCAAGCTCGACGCCCGGGCCGCCGCCGCCCTGGGCCGCCACCTCGGGGAGGACGTCGGCCGCCTGACCACGCTGCTCGACGGGCTGGCCGCCGCCTACGGCGTGGGGGCGCGGGTCGGCGAGGCCGAGCTCCAGCCGTTCCTCGGCGAGGCCGGGGGCGTCGCCCCCTGGGCCCTCACCGACGCCGTCGACAAGGGCGACACGGCGGCGGCCCTGGCCCAGCTGCACCGGATGATGGGCGCCGGCGACCGCCACCCGCTGGCGATCATGGCGTCGCTGCACCGCCACTACGCGGGCATGCTGCGTCTCGACGGCGCCGGGGTGGCCGACGAGGGGACCGCCGCCGCCCTGCTCGGGACGGCGCCGTTCCCGGCCCGCAAGGCGCTCGACCAGGCCCGGCGCCTGGGCCCGAACGGCGTCGCCCGGGCCATCACCCTGCTGGCCGGCGCCGACCTGGACCTGCGGGGGGCGACGGCCCTGCCCGGGTCGGTGGTGATGGAGGTGCTGGTGGCCCGCCTGAGCCGGCTCAGGTCCGCCCGCTGACCGGGGGAGGGAGCGGGGAGGTCAGCTCTCGGCGGAGATGCGGGCGATGCGGCGCATCAGGCGGGACTTGCGGTTGGCCGCCTGGTTCCTGTGGATGATGCCCTTGGCCGCCGCCTTGTCGAGGCGCTTGACGGCCAGGCGCAACGCCTCCGCGCTCTCCTCGGCACCCGCCTCGGCGGCGGACACCGCCCGCTTGACGCGGGTCTTGATCTCCGAGCGGGCCGCCTTGTTGCGCAGGCGCCGACGCTCGTTCTGGAGGTTGCGCTTGATCTGGGACTTGATGTTCGCCACGGGGGTTCAACCCTAGCAGCGGGTGGGCCGCACCGTCCGCCCGACCTCAGCCGGCGGCAGGGAACAGCGAGCCCGCCTCCTCGCGCCGCGCCACCAGCCCGGTGATCTCGGCGGCCGGCACGGGGCGGCTGAGCCAATATCCCTGGGCGGCGTCGCAGCCGAGGGACGACAGCCGGTCGCAGCTCTCCTTGTCCTCCACGCCCTCGGCGACCACCCGCAGGCCCAGGTTGTGCCCGAGGTCGATGGTCGAGCGCACGATCACGTCGTCGCTGCGGTCGGCGGCCATGCGCTGGACGAACGACCGGTCGATCTTGATCTCGTCGACGGGGAGGCGCTGGAGGTACGACAGCGACGAGTACCCGGTCCCGAAGTCGTCGATCGACAGGTGGACGCCGAGGTCGTGGAGGCGGTCGAGCACCGACGTGGTGCGCACCGGGTCCGCCATGACGCTGCTCTCGGTCACCTCCAGGGTGAGGCGGTGGGCGGCGACGCCGGCCGACCGCAGGAGGGCGTCGATCTCGTCGGGCAGGTCGGTGTCGAGGAGGGAGCGGGCGGAGACGTTCACCGCCATCCCGAGGTCGACCCCGGCCCGCCCCCAGGTGCTGCACTGGGCCAGCGCCTCCTCCAGCACGAACCTGGTGAGCGCGGCGATGCTGCCCGTCTGCTCCGCCACGGGGATGAACTCGTCGGGCGCCACCGGCCCGTACCGGGGGTGCTCCCAGCGCACCAGCGCCTCCACGCCGGTGATCCGCGCCGTCCGCAGGTCGCACTTCGGCTGGTAGTGCAGGTGCAGCTCACCGTGGGAGGCGGCGCTGCGCAGCTCGCCGACCAGGGCCAGCCGGCGGGGGCTGTAGCGGTCGTTCTCCGGCGTGTAGACCTCGTAGCCGGCGTGCGACGACTTCGCCGCGTACATGGCCACGTCGGCCCGCTGCAACAGGGTGAGGGGATCCTCGCCGTGTTCGGGGAAGACGGCGATGCCGATGGCGGCGTCGACGTCGAGGGTCATGTCGTGGAGGGGGAAGGGATCGCCGATGGCCCGCAGGACGCGCTCGGCCACCCCGACGGCGCCGTCGGCGTCGACCACGCGGGGCACCACGATGCCGAACTCGTCGCCGCCCAGGCGGGCCACCGTGTCGCCCGGGCGGAGGGTGTGCTGGAGGCGGGTGCTGAAGTCCTGGAGGAGCAGGTCGCCGTTGTGGTGGCCGAGGGTGTCGTTCACCTCCTTGAAGCGGTTGACGTCGATGAGCAGGACGGCCACTTGCCCGGCGACGGGCTCGGCCGCCGCGATGGCCCGCTGCACCCGCTGGTTGAACAGGGTGCGGTTGGGGAGCCCGGTCAGGCCGTCGTGGAGCGCCTGGTGAAGGACCTCCTGGACCAGGTCGGCCTTCTCCAGGGCGGCGGCGAGCTCCCGCGCCAGCGCCTCGAGCACCGCCAGCTCGCCCGCCTCGAACCCCTGGAGGCCGGTGCGGTTGTAGGTGCACAGGACGCCGTCGACCAGGCCCTTGGAAGGCAGCGGCGCCGCCAGGCAGTCGCGCCAGCCCTCGGAGCGCAGGAGGTCGCGGAGCGGACCGTCCCCCTGGCTGGCCCCCACCCGGGCGGGCACGCCGCCGCGCAGGAGGGCGAGGGCGAGGGTGTCGGCGTCGGCCGGGCACGTCCACGAGCGGGCGTCGACCGCTTCGTCGCGGGAGAGGCGCACGACCCGGTAGCCGTCGCCCTCGGGGAGCACGACCTCGACGACCTCGACGGCGAAGTGCCGCCGCACCTCGGCCAGGAAGTCGCCCACGGCGTCGCGGGGGTCGAGCGGGCCGACCAGGGCGTGCGTGGCCTGCTGGAGCCCGCGCAGCCGGGCGCGGTCGGCCCGGCTCTCGGCGTAGCCCCGGTTCGCCCAGTGAAGCATCCCGAGCGGGACGAGGAAGAGCGGCGTCACCCAAGCGCCGGCCTGGATGGCGGCGACCAGGAGCACGCCGAAGGCGAAGTTCGCCACCCCGTTGACGGCGAGAAGCCGGATGGCCGGGGCCATGCCGTCGATCACCTGGCGGAACGGGCCCGGCGAGCTCAGCGCGAAGACGCACATCAGGGCGATGTGGTTCACGGCTGCCATGGTCCCCATGGCCGCCGCCAGGGCGGCGACGTTGCGCGCCGACATGCCGCCGCTGTCGCTCAGAGCGGCGAACACCAGCGAGCCGGTCCCCGTCGCGGCCGCCCACTGAGCGACGTTGAACCACCGCTTCACCGCCGAGGTGCCGAGGAGCGACTCGGACACGGCCATGGCGGCGGCCGCCATGGCGACGGCGGTGGGGCCGGGGAGGACGAAGACAATCGGAGCGAGGACCGCTTCGAACAGGTCGAGCGCCTCGAAGTGGTCGCGGTACGAGAAGCGCACCTGGAGCCGCGCCGCAACCGTCAGCGCCGCCAGGAGGGCGACGATGGCTAGCAAGGGCTCGTCCGTCGCGACCCCCGGCTCCCGGATCTCGCCGGAGAGGATCCCGGCGGCGGCGGCGCCGGCGCCGAGGCCGGCGGTCACCCACGCGATCGACAGCGGGATCGGTCGATCGCCGGTTGTCGCCCGCGAGGCGTCGCCGCCGTCTACTCCCACGCTCCGTACCAGGCGGAGCCCTGCCACTTCCCGCCGTAGGTGGTCGTAGCGTCGGCGCCGCCCTGCCACTTGCCCCCCTGCCACTTGCCGCCCTCCCACGTCACGGTGTGCCAGGGTGACAGGTAGAAGGTGGAGGTGTACCACGTGGCCGGGCCCCACGATCCCGTGGTGAAGCCGATCGGGTCCCACAGCAGGAGTTGGGCGGTGTACGAACCGGTGACCACGGTGCCGAGCACGCAGCCCAGGAGGCCGCAGCTGGTGGTCTGCACGCTCACCGTGCCGCGGCTGGCGTCGAGGCTGCCGGTGCCGTTCGAGCGGTCCAGGCCCGCGTTGGCCACGCCCGCCGGGGCGGCGAGGGCGTCGTCGGCCTGGACGATGCCCGAGCCCACCTCCATGACGTCGCTGGTCGCGGTGGGCGCGGCGGTGGCGGTGAGCGCGAACTTCAGGCGGTCGGGCGTCATCGCCGGGTCGGCGTCGAGCAGCAGGGCGGTTGCGCCGGACACGACGGCGGCGGCCATGGACGTCCCGTTGCCCTTGCGGTAGCCGCCGGCCATGGTCGCCGGGAACGCCGAGGCCAGCGCGCTGCCGGGGGCGTCGAGCGACACGATGTGGGCACCGGGTGCCACCACGTCGGGCTTGGCCAGTCCGTCGGCGGCCGTCGGCCCGCGGGACGAGAAGTCGGGAAGGTGGTCGTCGCCCAGGCCGGGCGTGCCGCGATCGTCGACGGCACCGACCGTCACGACCCACGGGTCGTCGGCGGGCTTGGAGATGGTGCCGGGCAGCGGGCCGAGGTTGGCCGCCGCCACCACCACGGCGATCCCGGACCCCCACGCCCGCTCCACCGCGTAGTTGAGGGGGTCGGTGCGGTAGGTCTGCGTGGAGTCGGTGCCGAGCGACAGGTTCAGGACCTTGATGCCGTAGGTGTCCTTGAACGAGACGACCCACTGGATGGCGGCGAGCAGCGTCGACACGTCGGCCGCGCCGTCCCGGCCGGCGATCTTGAGCGACACGATCCGCGCGCCGGGCGCCACGCCCCGGTACTTGCCGCCCGACGACGCCCCGGTGCCGGCGATGATCCCGGCCATGAACGTCCCGTGGCCGTAGGAGTCGCCGCAGCCGGACTCGCCGGAAAGGTTCACGCACGACGAGGCCGTGCCTCTGACGTCGTCCCGGACGGGGACGATCCGCCCGGACAGGTCGGGAACGGCGGCGACGCCGGTGTCGATCAGGGCGACGGTGACGCCCGTACCGTCGTGACCGGCGGCGTCGAAGGCGTCGGCGCCGATGACCTTGCGGTACACCGAGTTGGGGGACGACGAGCTGGATGCCGTCGCCTGGACGCGCACGGGGAGGTCGGGCGTCACCACGACGCCGGGTTCGGCCGCCAGTGCCCCGAGGCCGGCCGCCGGCACGCTGGCGGCCACGCCGTCGACCACCGGGAGGGCACGGGTGACCGTGCCACCCGCCCGCTCGACGGCGGCGGCGGCGTCGGTGCCCCTGCCCTGGACGATGACCTCGGCCAGGGGCCGGTCGTCGGCGGCGGGCCCACGCGAGGCCGGCGCCGGCGCGGGAGCCCCGGCCAGCGTGGCGACCACCGAGATGGCGGCGGTGACGGCAGCGATGCCGCCCCACATGCCGCGATGCGAACGAAAGACGGCCATGTCGCCCCTGCGCCTCACCCGGTTCTCCCTCCTTGCCGCCCCGAACAGCCGACCCTTCCATCGGCAGGGCCCCTCGGGGTTGAAGGGTTGCAACCCAGCTGGTAGCAGGAAGGGGGTAAGGAGGGGTGCGACGGGATCGCGCACCTTGCCGGCGACGTTCCGGTTCCGGCACCTGCCGGGCGACGACCACGCGGCGCGGTGGCGGGGGGAGCCCGGCCCGTACGATGACCGCTACATGCCCGGCACCCCCCTCGACCGCATCCGCAACATCTGCATCGTCGCCCACATCGACCACGGGAAGTCCACGCTCTCCGACCGCATCCTCGAGGCGACGAACGCGGTGGACCCACGCGAGATGCGCGAGCAGTACCTGGACTCCATGGACCTCGAGCGCGAGCGCGGCATCACCATCAAGGCCCAGAACGTGCGGGTGGCGTGGCGGGACCACGTGATCCAGCTCATCGACACTCCCGGCCACGTCGACTTCGGCTACGAGGTGAGCCGCAGCCTGGCGGCGTGCGAGGGCGTCGTGCTCCTCGTCGACGCCGCCCAGGGCATCGAGGCGCAGACCCTGGCGAACTGCTACCTGGCCCTGGAGCACGACCTCGACATCGTCGCCGCCCTCAACAAGATCGACCTCCCGGCCGCCGACCCCGATCGGTACGCGGCGGAGATCGAGAACGTCCTGGGCATCCCGGCCGACACCATCCTGCGCATCAGCGCCAAGACCGGCGCCGGCGTCCCCGAGCTGCTCGATGCGGTCGTCGAGCGCATCCCGGCGCCGAGGGGCGACGCCGAAGCCGCCCTGCGAGCGCTGATCTTCGACTCGTCGTACGACCAGTACCGCGGCGTGGTGAGCGCCGTGCGGGTGGTCGACGGCACGCTCAGCGTGGGCCAGCGCCTGCGCTTCATTCAGGCGGGCGCCACCCACGACGCCGAGGAGGTCGGCATCCGCACTCCGGTCCCCACCCCGGTCGCCACCCTCGGGCCGGGCGAGGTGGGCTACCTCATCGCCGGGATCAAGGACGTGGGGGAGGCCCGCTCCGGTGAGACGGTGACGACCTCGTCGCACGGCGCCACCGAGCCGCTCCCCGGCTACCGGGACCCCAAGCCGATGGTGTTCTGCGGCCTGTTCCCGGTGGAGGGCGACGACTTCGCCGACCTGCGCGACGCGCTCGAGAAGCTGCGGCTCAACGACTCGAGCTTCACCTACGAGCCGGAGACGTCGGGCGCCCTGGGGTTCGGCTTCCGGTGCGGGTTCCTCGGGCTCCTCCACATGGAGATCGTGCGCGAGCGCCTCGAGCGCGAGTTCGACCTGGCGCTCATCGCCACCGCACCGAGCGTCGCCTACCTGGCCCATCTCACCGACGGCGCCGTCGTCGAGGTCGACAACCCGAGCGCCATGCCCGCGTCCAACCAGGTCGAGGCGATCGAGGAGCCGTTCCTCACCACCACGATCCTCCTCCCCGCCGAGTACACGGGGACGGTGATGGACCTGTGCCAGACCCGGCGCGGTGACATGGTGAAGATGGAGTACCTGTCGCCCGAGCGGCTGGAGCTGGTGTACCGCGTCCCCCTGGCCGAGGTGGTCGTCGACTTCTTCGACCAGCTCAAGAGCCGGACCAAGGGCTACGCCAGCCTCGACTACGAGCCGGCGGGCTACGAGGCGTCCGACCTGGTGAAGATCGACATCCTCTTGAACGGGGTGCCCGTCGACGCCTTCTCCTCGATCATCCATCGCACCAAGGCGCAGGACTACGGCCGCAGGATGTGCGAGAAGCTGCGCGAGCTGATCCCACGCCAGCTCTTCGACGTGCCCATCCAGGCCGCCATCGGCGGTCGTTTCATCGCCCGCCAGACCGTGAAGGCGAAGCGCAAGGACGTCCTCGCCAAGTGCTACGGAGGCGACATCACCCGCAAGCGCAAGCTGCTCGAACGCCAGAAGGAGGGCAAGCGGCGGATGAAGAACATCGGGCGGGTCGAGGTGCCCCAGGAGGCGTTCGTGTCGGCCCTCCGCCTCGACGAGGACTGACGCGGTCGGCTCCGTCGCTCGTGACGCGATCGCCGGCGGGGCGGCCTGTCGTCGGCGACGTGACCGCCGTGCATTTCCGCCGTTCACCCAGCGGATCCTTCCTCTACCCTTGCCGACGGAGGAGAGAGGTGGGCATGAGCTCCATGGCGGACAGGCGGAGCCCCGTCTCCGTGCGCTTCCGGCGGGTGGCCGAGCGGGTCGCGGAGGCTGCCGCCGGGTACGCCGGGAGCGGGGTGTGGGTGGTGGCCCACGGCGACGGCGACGGCGACGGCGACGAGCTGGTCGTCGTCTCGGCGGCCGGTGACGGGAACCGGCCCGCCCCCGGTTACCGCCTGCGGCCCGACCCGGGGTCGGACCTGGTGGTGCCCATCGCCGCCGAGGGCGTCACGTTCGGCGCGTTGGTGGGCATCGGTGCGGAGACGGCCACGGGCGGGGGGGTGGACGTCGCCCACCTCGCCACCCTCACGGAGCTCCTCGGTGCGCTGGCCATCTCGGAGTGGGAGGCCACCACCCAGGCCGAACGGGCCGAAGCGGCGGCGCGCAAGATCCGGGAGGTCGAGGTCGAGGCGCTCACCGACCCCTTGACCGGGCTCGCCAACCGGCGGGGCTGGGACCGGGCCCTGGCGAGCGAGGAGCGGCGCCGGCGGCGCTACGGCGGTCCGGCGGCGGTCATCGTCGTCGACCTCGACGAACTGAAGGAGATCAACGACACCCAGGGCCACCTCAGCGGCGACCTGCTGCTCAAGCTGGTCGCCCGGGTCATCCGGGAGTCGAGCCGCGACAGCGACTTCCTGGCCCGCACGGGCGGTGACGAGTTCGCCGTGCTCGCGCTCGACTGCGACGAGCCCCAGATGCAGACGCTCGTGGCCCGGCTCCGCGACGCCCTGGCCGCCGAGGGCGCGGCCGCGTCGGTCGGCGGCGCCGTACGGCGCCCGTCGGCGGGGATGGCCGACGCCTGGGGCGAGGCGGACGAGGTCATGTTCGCCGAGAAGACACGACGCAAGTCGCCGCGCGAGCGGCGCCTGCCGGGCCAACCCTGACTCCGGCCGGCCCCCGCAGCGAGCGGCAGCGCCCGGGTGCTGACGGCGGCGTCCGTCCCGTACGCGACCATGGTCCGGTGGACGGGTCTGCTTCGCGCAAGGTGGTCGTCGTCGGGCAGGGGTACGTCGGGCTCCCACTGGCCATGCGGGCCGTGGAGGTGGGCCACGACGTCGTCGGCTACGACGTAGACGAGAGTCGCGTGAAGCGGCTGGCCTCGGGCGAGTCATACGTCGAGGACGTGCCCGGCGACGTCGTGGCCTCGGCCCTCGGCTCCGGTCGGTACGTGCCCACGTCCGACGCCGGCGCGCTGGCCGGCTTCGACGTCGCCGTCATCACCGTGCCGACGCCGCTGCGCGAGGGCAACCCCGACCTCTCGTACATCGAGGCGTCGGCGGTCACCCTGGGCGGGCACCTCCGGCCCGGCGCCACCGTCGTCCTGGAGTCGACGACGTACCCGGGGACGACCGAGGAGCTGCTGGGACCGCTGCTGGAGCAGACGTCGGGCCTGGCCGCGGGCGGCGACTTCCTGCTCGGGTACAGCCCCGAGCGCATCGACCCCGGCAACCCGTCGTGGGGCCTTCGGAACACGCCCAAGGTGGTGTCGGGGATCGACGCCCGCTCGTTGGAGGCCGTCGAGGCGTTCTACGGGTCGCTGGTGGAGCGGACCGTGCCGGTGAGCAGCCCCAAGGAGGCGGAGCTCGCCAAGCTGCTGGAGAACACCTTCCGGCACGTGAACATCGCCCTGGTGAACGAGATCGCCATGTTCGCCGGCGACCTCGGCATCGACGTGTGGGAGACGATCGACGCCGCCGCCACCAAGCCCTTCGGCTTCCTGCGCTTCACGCCCGGCCCCGGCGTGGGCGGCCACTGCCTCCCCATCGACCCGAGCTACCTGTCGTGGCGGGTGCGGCGGCGGCTGGGCCACAGCTTCCGCTTCGTGGAGCTGGCCAACGACGTGAACGACCACATGCCGGACTACGTGGTGAAGCGGCTCATGGTGGCGCTCAACCGGCGGCGCCTGCCCCTGAACGGGAGCCGCGTGCTCGTGCTCGGCCTGGCCTACAAGAAGAACTCGAGCGACGACCGCGAGTCGCCGGCGACGGTGCTCACCGAGCGGCTGCTGGGGCTCGGCGCCATCGTGCACGCCGCCGACCCGCACGTGGTCGAGGGCCATGTCGACGCCCGCGTGGTGCGGGTGGACGTCACCGCCGCCGAGGTCGCCGCCGCCGACGCGGTCGTCGTCCTCACCGACCACGACGCCTTCGACTACGACGCCGTCGCCGCCGCCCGCTACGTCCTCGACACGCGCCATCGCCTGCCCGCCGCCCCCAACGTCGAGCACCTGTAGATCGAGGCAGCGGCGCCGGGCCGGGCGCTCTCCTAGGCTGGGGGGCGCACCCGGCCAAAGGTGCGAACCGGGGGAGGCGGGGTAGGAACGAGGCAACCGACCGTCGACGAGGAGGGGCCATGGCCGAGGGACACGAGGAGCAGACCTCCTGGGAGTCGCACGAGCACGAGGCCGTCGTGCACACGCACCGGCATTACCACGTGACCCACAACCACAACCGGATCGCCGGTGGGTTCGACCATCTCAGCTCCGAGCACGAGCACGAGCACGACCACGCGTCGATCACCCACGCCCACTACCCGCACGAGGACTTCGAGTCGGAGCACCAGGGGGAGGCGCACGACCACGACCACGAGGTGCCGGTCAAGAAGGCTTCCGCCCAGAAGGCCTCCGGCGACAAGGCGTCCCCGGCCAAGAGGTCGTCCTCCACCTCGACCGCGGCGGCGGGTGCCAGGAAGGCGCCGGGCAAGAAGGCGGCGAAGGCCAGCTCGAACGGCGACGGCAGCAGCGACGGCGGCGGCGAGGGCCGCGTGGGCCGCGAGGTCGTCGAAGCGGCCGAGCGGCGCGCCTGACGGCGGGGCGGCGCGCTCCCCGCGGTTAGCACTCGGTACAATCGAGTGCCAGGCCGCCGGCTGCCGGTCGAGGGCCTGAGGACGTGGAGATGCTGGACGAACGCAAGGCGGCGATCCTGCGGGCCGTCGTGGAGGAGTACATCGAGACGGCGCAGCCGGTCGGTTCGGCCCACGTGGCTCGGACGGCGCGGCTGCCCGTATCGTCGGCCACCGTGCGCAACGAGATGGCGGTGCTCGAGCACGAGGGCTATCTCGTCCAGCCCCACACCAGCGCCGGCCGCATCCCCACCGACAAGGGCTACCGCTTCTTCGTCGACCAGCTGACGGCGCCCGGCACCCTGGAGGCCGAGCAGCGGCAGCGGGTGCGGGAGTTCTTCGACACCGCCCACGGCGAGCTCGAGCGCATGCTCCACGACACCAGCCGCCTGCTGTCCAGCCTCACGGACTACGCGGCCGTCGTCGTGGGCCCGCCCCACGAGGCGTCGGTCATCCGGTCGGCGCAGATCGTGCGCCTGGCCCCCCACGTCGCCCTCGTGGTCGTCGTGCTCGGCAACGGCGTGGTGGAGAAGCGAGTGGTCGAGCTGGCCGAGAACGTCGACGACGGCCGGGTGGCGACGGCGAGCGCCCGCCTCGCCGCCCACCTCACCGGATACACGCTGGGCCACCGCGGCGCGGCGGCGCCCACCGGCGACGCCGTCGCCGACACAGTGGTGGCCACCGCGCTCGGGGCTCTGGTCGACACGGCCGACGACGGGCCCGACCACGTGTTCCTCGGCGGCGTCTCGCGGATGGCCGGGGCGTTCGACGCGGTGGAGACGGTGCGCAAGGTGCTCGGCACCCTCGAGCAGCAGTACGTGGTCGTCACCCTCCTGCGCGACGTGCTCGATCGCGGCCTGTCCGTCGCCATCGGCTCCGAGCACGGCCTCGAGCCGCTGTCCACGTGCGCCGTCGTCGTCTCGCCGTACCAGGTCGAGGGGAGGATCGGCGGCACCATCGGCGTGCTCGGCCCCACCCGGATGAACTACCCGCAGGCCCTGGCCGCCGTCGCCATGGTGAGCCAGCGCCTGGGCGAGCGGCTGAGCGAGGGTTAGGACCTTCGTGGAGACCGACTTCTACAAGCTGCTCGGCGTGGCGCGCACGGCCGGAGACGACGAGATCAAGAAGGCGTACCGCCAGCTGGCGCGCGACCTCCACCCCGACCGGAACCCGGGCGACAAGGACGCCGAGGAGAGGTTCAAACAGGTCACCCTGGCCTACGAGGTGCTGCGGGACCCCGAGCGCCGACGCCGGTACGACACCTACGGCGTCGAGGGCCTGCGGGGCGCGGGGGCGGCCGGCGGCGCCGGGGGCGACCCCTTCGCCGGCGCCAACCTCGGGAACCTGGGCGACCTGTTCGAGGCGTTCTTCGGCGGCGGATCGGGGAGCGTGTTCGGCGGTGGCGGTGGCGGTGGTGGCGGCGGCGGCTTCGGCACCGGGCGCCGGCGCACGGGGCCGCAGCGGGGCGCCGACGCCGAGGTGCACGTGACGCTCGCTTTCGAGGAGGCGGTCTTCGGCGTCGAGAAGGAGGTGACGGTCCGCACCGCGGTCGCCTGCGACCAGTGCTCGGGGTCGGGTGCCGCACCCGGCACGTCGGCCACCACGTGCGCCCAGTGTGCCGGCAGCGGCGAGGTCCGCACCGTGCGCCAGTCGCTGCTCGGCCAGATGGTGACGTCGCGGCCGTGCCCGCGCTGCGGCGGGACGGGCGAGTCGATCGCCACCCCGTGCCCGTCGTGCCGCGGCGACGGCCGGGTGCTGGACGACCGCACCCTCAAGGTCACCGTCCCCCCGGGCGTCGACTCGGGCATCACCCTCCGGTTGAGCGACCGGGGGATGGCGGGGCCGCGCGGCGGTCCCCCGGGCGATCTCTACGTCCACCTCGAGGTCCGGCCCGACCGGCGCTTCGAGCGCAAGGGCAACGACCTGCTGGCCGAGCTGCACGTGTCGGTCAGCCAGGCCGCCCTCGGTGCCCATCTCCCCCTCGAGACGCTCGACGGCGAGACCGAGGTCGCGGTGCCGGCCGGCACCCAGACGGGCCGCATCGTGCGCCTCCGCAACCTCGGGGTGCCCGACGTCCACGGCCGGGGCAGGGGCGACCTGCTCGTGCGCATCGTCGTCGACACGCCCACCGGGCTGGCGCCGGACGAGGAGCAGCTGTTGCGGGAGCTGGCTGCCGCGCGCGGCGAGATCGTCGACCCGCCCGAGTCGGGGTTGTTCTCGAAGATCCGCAGCGCCTTCAAGTAGCGCGGTGGCGCTCCTGCCCCGGGCTGCGGCCCACGTCTTCGTGGCCGACCCGGAGGCCCCCGTGCTCGCCCCCGACGACCGCCACCACCTCACGCGCGTGCTGCGGCTGCGCGACGGCGAGGCGGTGACCGTGGCCGACGGGCGGGGGCGGTGGCGGGAATGCGTGTGGCGGGACGGGGCGCTCGAGGCCGCCGGGCCCCTCCGGGAGGACGAGGCCGCCGGCCCGCCGGTGACGGTCGCCTTCGGCCTCACCAAGGGCGAGCGCCCGGAGTGGGTCGTCCAGAAGCTGACCGAGGTGGGCGTCGACACCATCCTCCCGTTCCGCGCCGCCCGGTCGGTGGTCCGGTGGGACGAGGCCAAGGCGGCGGCCGCCGCCGATCGGTGGCGCCGGGTGGCGCGGGAGGCCGCCATGCAGTCACGCCGTGCCCGCCTCCCGTACGTCGCCGAGGTGACCGACTTCGCCGGCGCCGTCTCGGCCGTGGGTACGGGCGGGGCCCTGGCCGCGCCGGGTGGCGAGCCCCCCGACCTGGTGCGCCCCGCCCTGCTGGTGGGGCCGGAGGGCGGGTGGGCACCCGACGAGCTGGCGTGCGGCCTCCCGGCCGTGGGCCTCGGTCCCACCGTGCTGCGAGCGGAGACGGCGGCGCTGGCCGCCGCCGTCGTGCTGTGCGCGCTGCGGGCGGGGGTGGTTTGGCCGACCCGGCGGTCTCGGGACGAAGGTCACAAGCCGTAGTATTTTCTGCGACGGAGGGTGGGAAGAAGGCCGCGCAGCGGCTACATTGAGGCATTGCAGTAGAGGGGGAGCCGGTGACCGAGGAGACGATGTCGAGCGCGTACGCCCGCCGGGTGGGCGAGCGGCTCCGGTTCGTCCGGAAGCAGAAGCGCTTGTCGCTCCAGGCCGTCGAGGCGTCCTCTGCCCAGGAGTTCAAGGCGTCCGTCCTGGGGGCCTACGAGCGGGGCGAGCGGTCCATCTCCGTGCCCCGGCTCCAGCGCCTGGCCGCGTTCTACAACGTGCCGGTGGACCAGCTCCTGCCGCGCGACGTCAACGGTGTCCTCACCGGCCAGGCCGAGGCCCTGGCCGAAGGCGTCGAGGAGCGCCCGCGCGACGACCCCTCGGGCCGGGTCACCATCGATCTCACCCGCCTGGAGGCGACGTCGGCTCCCGAGAAGGAGCTGCTGCGGCGCTACCTCGGGATGATCCAGGTGCAGCGGCAGGACTTCAACGGTCGGGTGCTCACCATCCGGGCCGAGGACGTGCGGGCCATCGGCTGCCTGTTCGACACAACCGCCGAGGGCATGCGCAGCCGGCTGGACGCCCTCAGCCTCCGCTCCGACGGCTAGCGGTCTCCCGGCGCCGTTCGGCGTCTACGTCCACGTCCCCTTCTGCGCGCGGCGCTGCGACTACTGCGCGTTCGCCACCTGGACTGACCGGTCGCACCTGATGGGCGACTACGCCGCCGCCTGCGTGTCGGAGCTCGCCGCGGCCCGGCTCCCCGCCGCGTCGAGCGTGTTCTTCGGCGGCGGCACGCCGTCGCTGCTCCCGTCTCCGCTCCTGGCGTCGGTGCTGGCCGCCGTCCCCCGGCGGCCGGGCGCCGAGGTGACCGTCGAGTGCAACCCCGACGACGTGACGCCCGCGCTGCTCGGTGCCTACCTGCGGGCCGGCGTCACCCGCATCTCCCTCGGCGTCCAGTCGCTGCGGCCCCACGTCCTCGCCGGCCTGGGACGGTCGCACCTTCCCGGGGCCGCCATGGCTGCCGCCCGGCTGGTGGCGAGGGCCGGTTTCCCGTCGTGGAGCGTCGACCTCATCCTGGGCGGCGCCGGCGAGTCGCCCGACGACTGGCGGGCGACCGTCGAAGGTGTGCTCGCCCTCGCTCCGCCCCATGTCAGCGCCTACGCGCTGACCGTCGAGCCGGGGACCCCGCTGGCCGCCGACGCCGCACGCCACCCCGACGACGACGACCAGGCCGACAAGTACGCGGCCGCCGACGAGGCGCTGGAGGCGGCGGGGCTGCGGTGGTACGAGGTGTCGAACTGGGCCCGGCCCGGCCACCGGTGCCGCCACAACCTCCTCTACTGGGCCCAGGGCGACTACCGCGGCATCGGCTGCGCCGCCCACTCCCACGTCGGCGGCCGGCGGTGGTGGAACGTGCGCACGCCGGAGCGCTACATCGAGGCGGTGCGGGCGGGGCGGTCGCCCGAGGCGGCGGGCGAGATGCTGGGCGACGAGGAACGCCGGCGGGAGCGGCTCCAGCTGGCGCTGCGGACGGCGGCGGGCGTGCCGGCAGGGGCGCTGGGCGCCGGCGACCGGCGCGCCCTCGCCGGCCTGCTCGAGGAGCGGGACGGCCGCGTGGTGCTCACCCGGCGGGGCCGGCTGCTCGGCAACGAGGTCGCCGTACGCCTGGGCTGAGGCCCGGCTCCGGGGGCGGCTGCGTTACCGTGGTCCGCTCGCGACTACGGAGGAAGGTGGGGCGCTCGTGCGCAAGGTTGTGATCGGGGCGGGTCTGGCGATGCTGGGCCTGGCGGTCGGGGCGTGCGGCGGCGGCGGCGACAGCCTGACGGCGGCCGAGGTGGCGGCCCGGGGCGACGCCGTGTGCAACCGCCTCGACGGCGAGGTCAAGGCGGTGGCCGCCGAGTTCCCGCAGATCACGTTCACGCCCGAGCAGATGCAGGAGCTGTGGCAGAAGCTCGTGCCCAAGGTCGACGCGGCCATCGAGGACTTCGAGGACCTGGACGCCCCCGGGGAGCTGGAGGGCAGGCTCGACGAGGCGGTGGAGCAGGCCAGGGCGGACCGCGAGAAGCTGGTCCGGGCGAGCGCGAGCCCGGAGGCGGCCAAGGCCCTCTTCGACACCGGCGAGGACCCGTTCACGGCCACCAACGAGAAGCTGGCCGCCGCCGGCATCACCGCCTGCTCCGACGACGACGCCGTCACCGAGGGCGACGCCGACACCGGGGGCGAGGCCGGGACGACGACCAGCGCGCCGGCCGAGGAGACCACCACCACGTCGGCGCCGTAGCCTCCGCAGTCCGTCAGGGCAGCGGCGGCAGCACCAGGACCTGGCCGGCGAACACGAGGTCGGGGTTGGCGGGGTCGCGCAGCCGGTCGCGGTTGGCCTCGATCACGGCCCTCCAGTAGGGGTCGACCTCGGCATCGCCGGGCGGCCGGCCCCATGCCTCGGCCAGGGTGCGCTCGGCGACGCCCCACAGGTGGTCGCCCGGCCCGACGGTCCAGGTCACCGGGCCGGCGTCGCCGGCCCCGGGACGGCCCGGCGCCTCGTCGGCCGTCGCCGCCGGCTCGGCGCTTCTCGCACCAGGAATCGACCGCGTGCGGTCGATTCCTGGTGCAGGAACGCCGGGGGGCAGGACGGCGGCCGCTGCCTCGGGCAGCACCCGCATGGTGGGGGGCGGGCCGCTCGCCGCTCCGCCGATGGCGTCGGCCACCGCGACCGCCGGTGACACCCCGGCGGTGCCGGCCACCAGCGACAGGCCGACGGCGCCGTGCACGATCCGCCGCACCGTGGGGATGCTCACGGCGTCGGCCAGGCGCACGGCCGACGCGGCGCCGGACACGTGCGCCAGGACGCCCGCCGCCGTGGCCGCCAGCAGGTACCAGGCCAGGGCCAGGGCGGCGAGCCGGGCGACGGCGACGGCCGCCTCGGCCGGGAGGCGGGCGTCCAGCCACGGCCCGAGGCCCGACGGGTCGGACAACGGCGGGGGAGCGAGGGGCCCGCCCAGGCCGTGGAGGGCGGCGACGCAGCCGGCCAGGAAGGTCGCCCAGGCGGCGACGGCGGCGGCACGCCGGCGGCTCCCGGGCGCGCCGCGACCGGCACCGGTGCGCCTACCGCTCCCGGGTGCGCCGCGAGCGGCACCCCGGCCGGTACCTCTGCGCCGGGCGGTCACGTGCGCACCCGGACCGGCACCGGTGCGCCGGCGATGCGCTCCACCTCCAGGTCGTCGCAGCCGTCGCCGTCGGCGTCGGTGACCCGCAGGGCGGTGGCGCCCTCGACGACCCCGAGGGGCCGGGCCGTCACGTCGGCGCCGGGGCGGGCCCACGCGTCGAAGGCGAACACCTCGCCGCTCGCCGGGCGCAGGAGGGCGACGGTGGGCTCGCCCGTGCATGCCCAGTCGCCGGCCACGACGGCGTCGCCGGGGTCGCCGACCGAGTAGCGGACGCCGGCGAAGGTGAGCACACCGTCGGCGACGTCCAGCGGGAGGCGCGGCCACACCCGCTCGGCGACCGGCTCCGGCGCGGTCGTGGTCGACGTCGGAGCCGGTCGCGGACGGGACGGTGCGGCCGCCGGCGACGGGCCGGGGCCGCCCGGAGGCAGGAGCAGCAGGGAGCCCGACACCAGGCCC
>DATLFN010000169.1 GCA_035540975.1 Acidimicrobiales bacterium | reverse complement strand
GTGCGGGCGGTGCCTCGTCGGTGGCCGGTGCGGGCGGTGCCTCGTCGGTGGCCGGTGCGGGCGGTGCCTCGTCGGCGGCCGGTGCCTCGGCCGAGGCGCCAGCGGCTCCGTCTGCGGCGGAGGCGACGGGAGCGGCAGCCGCCTCGTCCGCCGAGGGGGCGGCCGACGGCGCCCCGCCTGCGCCGCCCTTCTCGAGGAGAGCCTTGAGCCCGTAGGCGAAGTTGCGGGGCAGGGCCTGGAGCAGGCCGGCGAACTGGACCATCGGGGCGGCGAAGGCGCCGGCCACGCGGGCCAGCAGGACGTCCCGGGACGGCAGGTCGGCCAGGGCGGTGGTGTCGGCCGGCGACAGGACGCTCTTGCCGAGCAGACCACCCTTCACCACCAGCAGCGGGTGGGTTCTGGAGAAGTCCCGCAGGGCCTTGGCCACCTCGGCGGCGTCGCCCTCCACGAAGGTGATCGCCGTCGGCCCGGTGAGCATGGGCTGGAGGTCGTCGAGACCGAGGTCCCGGGCGGCGAAGCCGACGAGGGTGTTCTTGTAGATCTTGTACGAGCCGCCGGCGGCCGTCAGCGTGCGGCGCAGCGCCGACAGGTCCTTGACCGACAGGCCCCGGTACTCGGTGAGGATCGCCGCGCTGGCCGCGCCGAGGCGCTCCCGCACCTCGTCGACGACGGCGACCTTCTCCGGCCTCGGGTTGTCCAACGCTGCACCTCCTCGACTCGGAACGAAAAACGGGCGCCCGGTCGCACGCGCGCCGAACGCCCTGAGTCCAGGAGGTTCGCCTCGTCGGGCGGGCCTGGCGGCCCATTACGCGCCCGGGGGGCGCACCAGAGGTCTGCGGCGACGGGTGAAGCTGTCCCGGCGACGGTACTACGAGGCGGCGGCCTCGGCGAGCTCGTCGTCCGACACGCGGGCCCGGTTGGGATCGATCTTGACGCCGGGACCCATGGTGGACGCGACCGTCACCGACCTCACGTACCGGCCCTTGGCGGCCGCCGGCTTGGCCCGGTGCAGCTCCTCGACGACGGCGCGGGCGTTCTGCAGCAGGGCCGACTTGGAGAACGACACCTTCCCGATGGGGACGTGGATGTTCCCGAACTTGTCGGTGCGGTACTCCACGCGGCCGCCCTTGAACTCGGTGACGGCCCGCCCGACGTCGGGCGTGACCGTGCCCGTCTTGGGGTTCGGCATGAGGCCGCGGGGGCCGAGGACGCGGCCCAGCCGGGCGACCTGCGCCATCATGTCCTGGGTGGCGATGGCCACGTCGAAGTCCAGGAAGCCGCCCTGGACCCGGGCGACCAGGTCGTCGGCGCCGACCACGTCGGCACCTGCGGCGCGGGCCTCGTCGGCCGCCGGGCCCGCCGCGAACACGGCGACGCGCACGTCCTTGCCGGTGCCGGCGGGCAGCCCCACCGTGCCCCGGACGATCTGGTCGGCCCGCCGGGGGTCGACGCCCAGCCGCACCGCCAGCTCGACCGTCTCGTCGAACTTGCTCGTCGGCAGGCTCTTCAGGATGTCGATGGCCTCGGCCGGGGTGTGCAGCCGCTGGCGGTCGAACCGCCGGCCGGCATCGCTGTAGCGCTTTCCTCGTGTCGGCACGGGTGCCTCCCTCTCTGGGTCGGAACGGAGCCGGGCGGGCGAGGTGGTCCCTGGCCCGGCGGGGCCTGTTACTTGACGGTGATCCCCATGGACCGGGCCGTGCCGGCGACCTGGCGCTTGGCCGCGTCGAGGTCGTTGGCGTTGAGGTCGGGCATCTTGGTCTGGGCGATCTCGGTGAGCTGGGCGTCGCTGATCGCGCCGACGCCCGTCTTGCCGGGGTTGACCGAGCCCTTGTCGACGCCGGCGGCCTGGCGCAGCAGGACCGGGGTCGGCGGGGTCTTGAGGACGAAGGTGAACGACCGGTCCTCGAAGACGGTGATCTCGACGGGGATGACGCTCCCCCGCTGGCTCTCGGTGGCCGCGTTGTACTGCTTGCAGAACTCGGGCGTGGAGACGCCGTGCGGGCCGAGCGCCGTGCCGACGGGCGGCGCGGGCGTGGCCGCCCCGGCCGGGAGCTGGATCTTGACGATGGCGGCGACGCGCTTCTTCCCCATGGTGGTTCCCTCTTCCTCTGTCCGGCGCGCTAGAGCTTGGCGACCTGGGCGAACTCGAGCTCGACCGGAGTCTCGCGCCCGAAGATGTTCACCAGCACCTTCAGCTTCAGCTGGTCCTCGTTGATCTCGGCGATCTGCCCCGAGAAGTCGGCGAACGGCCCCTCGCGGACACGAACGCTCTCGCCCACCTCGTACTCGAGGCGGGGGCGGGTCTTCTTCTGGGCGTCGGCACCCTCGGCCTTGACGCCGAGGAAGGTCTCCACGTCCTTGCGGGCGAGAGGGACGGGCTTGGAGCCGTGGCCCACGAACCCCGTGACGCCCGGCGTGTTGCGCACCACGTACCACGAGTCGTCGTCCAGCTCGCAGCGCACGAGGAGGTAGCCCGGGAAGACCTTCCTCTGGACGACCACCTTCTTCCCGCCCTTGAACTCCATGACGTCCTCGACGGGGATGACGCACTCGTAGATCCGGTCCTCCATGTTCATGGAGGAGATCCGGCTCTCCAGGTTGGACTTCACCTTGTTCTCGTAGCCCGCGTAGGTGTGGACCACGAACCACTGGCCGGGGCGGTCGTAGGGGCTCTCGACGGGGACCTCGACGTCCTCGTCCTCCTGCTCGCCGGCGGCCTCGGCCAGCAGGTCCTCGGCGGTGACGACCTCGTCGGCGGGCGCGTCGGTGAGCGCCACCGGATCGGTGGCGGCGTCGTGGACGGCCTCGTTCGGCTCGCGGTTCTCGGCGGTATCGGTCATGTCTTGAAGAGGAACAGGATGCTCTTGGCGAACGCCAGGTCCAGCACGAAGATCAGGCTCACCAGCAGGATCAGGGTGAAGAGCACGATGGTCGAGTAGTTCGTGACCTCGGCCCGCGAGGGCCACGCCACCTTGCGGAGCTCGCCGCGGACCTCCTTCAGGAACGTCGCCGGCGACGTCCGCTCCTTGGTCGGCGGAGGCGCCCGCCGGGGCTGGGGCGCGCGTCGCGCCGACTCGGGCTGGCCGTCCTCGCCGACCTGGCCCTGCCGCTGCATCATGCGCTTCATCTGTCGGTTCATCGCTTACCTCGGCCGGGAGTGAGGCGAGCAGGGCAGGAGGGACTCGAACCCCCAACCGCCGGTTTTGGAGACCGGTGCTCTGCCAGTTGAGCTACTGCCCTAAGGGGGCGTCGTTCCGGAGGGAGGATAGCACCGGCCTCCCGCCAGGCCGCCGGGCGGGCGCCGAGTCCGTTCACCTCGCGCCCACGCGCCACACCCTGGCGCGCCATCGCGAGGTGAACCGGTGCCGGCGACCTAGCCGGCGAGGCGCATCTTCCGACGGCCCCGGCTGGCCAGGACGATGGCCCCGGCCGCCCCGGCAGCGGTGGCGGCAGCGGCGATCCCGCCGAGGTAGGCGGCCCGGTGGCCGGTGAGCAACGAGCGCATGGCGCCCCGCTCCCCCGCCGCCTCGAGCTGCGCCAGGATGGCGGTGACGGTGCCAGGGGCCGGCTCCAGGAAGTCGGTCCGCAGCTGGCGCAGCGCCTTCAGCAGCTTGCGGTACTGGACCAGCTCGGCCTGGCAGCGCAGGCACGTCTCGACGTGGGCACGGACCTCGGGAGCCGCTCGTTCGACGCCGTCCACGATCTGCGGCAGACGATCCGCGACACGGTCACACTGCACGGGCCCTCTCCTCCCGACCGTCGTCCTCGCCCCGCAGCGGGAACAGCCGCTCGCGCAGCTTCCTTCTCGCCCGGTGCAACCGGACCTTGGCGGCACCCTCGGTGATCCCCAGCTCGGCGGCGATCGCGTCGTGCGGGAGGTCGTACACGTCCCGCAGGACGACGACGGCCCGCATGTCGGGCGACAGGCTCTGGAGGGCCTCGGCCAGCACCCGGCGCTCGTCGGCGGTGCCCAGCCGGGCCTCCGGCCCCGGGCGCTCGTCGACCGCCTCGGTGGTCTCGTCGATGGCGTCGTGGCGGTTGCGCGACCCCTTCACCAGTTGGTCCTTGGCGCAGTTGGCGGTGATGCGGTACATCCAGCTGGTGAACTTGGCGTCCCCCCGGAACCGCTTCAGGCTCTTGTACGCCCGGATGTACGCCTCCTGCACCACGTCCTGCGCGTCCTCCGCGTTGCCGGTCAGCCGATAGGCGAGCGTGTACATGTCGGCCTTGGTGGCCTCCACCAACTGGGTGAAGGCCTGCTTGTCACCCGCTTTCGCGGCGATGACCAGCTCCGCCATGTCCGGCGCCATCAGTCGTTCGACTCCCCTCGGTGGACGAAGGTTACGGACGGTGGTCGTGGGCCTCGGTACCTAGCGCGTTTCCTTGTGGGCCGTGTGGCGACGGTCCCAGCGGCAGTACTTCTGCAGCTCCATGCGCTCGCGGTCGTTCGTCTTGTTCTTCATGGTGATGTAGTTGCGGCGCTTGCACACCTCGCAGGCGAGGGTGACCTTGATGCGCTTCTCGTTGCGAGCCATGGGACAAGTGTAGGTCTGTCCGGTAGCGGCGGTCGGACTCGAACCGACGACCACACGATTATGAGCCGTGTGCTCTGACCAACTGAGCTACGCCGCCATGGGGAGGTGCTGCCCGGCCCGGCGGGCCGGCGAGCCCTCTGTGGGAATCGAACCCACGACACCAGCCTTACCATGGCTGTGCTCTGCCGACTGAGCTAAGAGGGCGGTGGCACCCGGGGCACCCGGGCCGCAGCCTTTGCGCTGCGAGCGGCCATGATAGTTCGCCGTGCCCGGAACCCCGCTCGTCGTTCCCGTCGGCGTCCGCCTCGCCACGCTGGACGACGCCGAGGCGGTGCGCACCATCTACAACCGCGAGGTCACCGGGTCGACGGTGACCTTCGACCTCGTCCCCCGCTCGCTCGACGACCAGCGGGCGTGGCTGGCCGCCCACGCCGGGGCCCACCCCGCCGTGGTCGCCGTCTCGGGCGAGGCGGTGATCGGCTTCGGCTCGCTTTCCCCGTACCGCGACCGGCCGGCGTACGCCACCACCGTCGAGGACTCCGTCTACGTCGACCGCGACCTGCGGGGGCGCGGCGTCGGCCGGCTGCTGCTGGCCGAGCTGGTGCGGCTGGCCGGCCTCCACGGGTTCCACTCGGTGATGGGGCGCATCGTCGGCGGCCACGACGCCTCCATCGCCCTCCACCGGTCCTGCGGGTTCGAGCTGGTCGGGGTGGAGCGGGAGGTCGGTCGCAAGTTCGGGCGCTGGCTGGACGTGGTGGTGATGCAGCGCCTGCTCGCCCCGGAGGCGTCGGCGTCCCGCCCGCCGGCGCTGTGACGTGGCGGCCCGCAGGGCGGCGACCGCGGCGCCGCGCCCGGCTCCGGCTGGTGGCCGTGCCGCCGTTGCGTCCACCCCGGTTGGCGAGAACCTCTCCTACGGCAGCCGGTAGGCGCTGCGGATGCGCGGCCGTACCCGGGCCCCCACGGCGAGCCGGCGCTGGGCGTGCAGACGGGCCCGGACCTGCTCCCCGCCGTCGAGGGCGACGCTGACCAGCTGGTCGTGGCCGTAGTACTCCACGTCGACCACCCGCCCGCAGCCGTCGGCGGCCTCGTCGAGGTCGAGGTCCTCGGGCCGGACGAGGCCGGTGGCGGGCCCGTCGGGGCCGGCCAGGGTGACGGGGCCGAGGACGGTCTCGAGGACGCCGGCGCGCAGCTGGCCGGTGAACAGGTTGGCGTCGCCCAGGAAGCTGGCGACGTCGGCGCCGGCGGGACCGCCGTAGACCGCCTCGGGCGCGCCGACCTGGGCCAGCCGCCCGTCCAGCATCACGGCGACCTGGTCTCCCATGGCCAGCGCCTCGTCCTGGTCGTGGGTGACGAGGAGGGCGGTGGCCGACTCCGCCCGCAGGATGCGGCGGACCTCGCTGCGCAGCTCGCCGCGCAGGGTGACGTCCAGGCTGGAGAACGGCTCGTCCAGCACCACCACCTCGGGGTGGGGGGCCAGTGCACGCGCCAGCGCCACCCGCTGGGCCTGGCCGCCGGAGAGCTGGTCGGGGCGCCGGCCGGCGTACCCACGCAGGCCGACGAGCTCGAGCAGCTCGCCGACGCGATCGCGCCGGCGGTCCCGCTTCCAGCCCGACAGCCCGTAGGACACGTTCCCCGCCACGTCCAGGTGCGGGAACAGGGCGAGCTGCTGGAACACCATGCCGACCTTGCGCTCCTCGGGCGGCACCCACGCGCCGGGGCCGGCCACGGTGCGGCCGGCGATGCGGACCTCGCCGGCGTCGGGGGCCTCGAAGCCGGCGACCAGGCGCAGGGTGGTGGTCTTGCCGCACCCGCTCGGGCCGAGGAGCGTGGTGATGCGGCCCGGGGGCAGCGCCAGGGTGACGTCCCGCACCGCCTCCACGGCACCGAACGACTTCCGGACCCCGAGCAGCTCGACGCTCAATGCTCTTGCCCCGGCCGGGGCCCCAGCCCCAGCCTCCTCGCCGAAGCGGGGACCCCATCCCCGCCGGCGCCGTCCCGTGTCAGCGAGCGAGGCGGAACGGCTCCTGTCACCTTCCCATTCTCGCCGGTCGCAGCGGCAAGAGGACCAGGGCCGACACGGCGATCAGGAGGAGGGCGGCCGGGGCGGCCTGGGCGTAGAGCCCCTCGGACGCTCCCGTCCACACCCGCACCGCCAGGGTGTCGGCTCCGGCGGGGCGGAGCAGCAGCGTGGCGGGGAGCTCCTTCATGGCGGTGAGGAACACCAGGGCGGCGCCCGCCAGCAGCCCCGGGCGTACGAGCGGAAGGGTGATGGTGGCGGTGACGGCCAGCGGGCGGCGCCCGAGCGACCGGCCCGCCTCCTCCAGCGCCGGGTCGACCCGGCCCAGCGACGAGCGCACCGCCCCGAGCGCCTCGGGCAGGAACCGCACCACGTAGGCGGCGACCACCAGCGACAGCGTCTGGTAGACGGCCGGCAGGTAGCGGTTGGCGAAGAACACCAGGGCGAGGCCGACGACGAGGCCGGGCAGGGCGTACCCGGCGTAGCAGAGCGTCTCGACGGCCCGGCTGAGGCGCGACCGGTGGCGCACGCCGAGCACCGCCACCGGCACGGCCAGCGCCACGGCGACCAAGGCGGCCGCCGCCGACAGGCCGACCGACGTCCACGCAGCCCGGGCCACCACGTCCCCGGACGAGGCGCTGGACCCGACGGACGCCCAGTACGCGACCACGCCGACCGGCAGCAGCAGGCCGGCCGCCACCACCCCCGCCACCGCACCCGCGGCCGGGGCCCGCCACCGGCCCAGGGGCACGACGGGCGGCGGGCGGTGGCCGGAGGACGCCGGGCGGGCGACGAGGGGGCCGCGGAGCACCCGCTCCGCCGAGATGGCCACGATGGTGAGGACGACGAGGACGACACCCAGCACGGCGGCCGGCGCCCGGTCGGCCGTGAGCGACCGGTACTCCAGGAAGATGCCGCGGGTCAGCGTGTCGTACTGGAGGATCGACACCGCCCCGAAGTCGGACAGCACGTAGAGGAAGGACAGCAGCCCGCCGGCGGCCGCCGCCGGGCGGAGCTGCGGAAGGACCACCCGCCGGAACGTCCTCACCGGCCCGTCGCCCAGGGCCCGCGCCGCCTCCTCCAGGGCCGGGTCCGACGACGCCAGGGTGGCCCGGGCCAGCAGGTACACGTACGGATAGGTGGACAGGCCGAGGGCGAGGGTCACGCCCCAGAACCCCACCAGCCCGGGGACCTCGACCAGCAGGCCCTCGGGCCCGAAGGCGGCCTTCAGGGCCAGCGCGCCGACGTAGGTGGGCACGACGAGCGGCAGGGCGGCGGCCAGCCCGAGCAGGCGCCGGGCGGGGAGGTCGGTGCGCTCGATCAGCCAGGCCAGCCCCACCCCGACGACCAGCGTGAGGGCGGTGACGGCGAGCGCCAGGCGCAGCGTCCCCCACAGGAAGCCGAGCACCCGCGACGACGCCACGAGGCCCCACGGGTCGTCGGCCTCGCCGGCGCGCAGCACCAGGTGGGCGAGGGGCAGGGCCATGGCCGCGCCGATGGCAGCGCCGGCCACGGCGAGCGCCGGGGGCGTGCGGCGGCGGGCCTGGCCAGACGGTCGCGGATCGGCGCTCTGCGGCGCGACCGGGGGCGCGACGACCGGGACGTCCACCACCGGTGCCATGCCCGCCCTCTCAGGTGAGCCCGACGTCCTTCAGCAGCTGGACGGTGCCCTCCAGGTCCCGGCCCAGCTCGCTCAAGGGGAGGTCGATGGTCTTGAGCGACGCCAGCGGGGGGAGCTCGGCGACGGCGTCCACGCCCCTCCGCAGCGGGTACTCGGTGGTCTCGTCGCGGAAGAAGCGCTGCGCCTCCTCCGACAGCAGAAAGCGGACGAACTGTTCGCCGGCCGGGCCCTTGTCGGTGCCGGCGAGGACGGCCACGCCGGCCACGTTCACGAACGTCCCCTCCCCGCCCTCCTCCTGGCCCGGGTAGAAGTTGGCGACGTGGACGTCGGGGCGCTCCTTGAATTCGCTGTACAGGTAGTAGTGGTTCGTCAGCCCCAGGTCGACCTCGCCCGACGCCACCGCGTCGATGGTGAGGATGTTGTTGTCGAAGCGCTTGGCGCCGTTCGCCTTGAGCCCTTCGAGGAACTGGCGGGTGCGGGCGTCGCCCACCGTCGCCCGGAGGGACGTCACGAACGCCACGAACGAGGCGTTGGTGGGGGGGAAGCCGACGCGGTCCTTCCACTCCGGCCTGGTGACGTCCAGCACGCTCCTGGGGAGCTGCTCGGGCTTCAGGCGGTCGGTGTTGTAGGCGATGACGCGGGCACGGGCGGTGACGCCGACCCAGCGCGACCCGGTGTCCCGGAAGCGGGGGTCCACCAGGTCGAGGATGTCGGCCGGGAGCGGCCGGGTGAGCCCCTTCCGGCCCAGCTCGCCCAGGGCGCCGGCGTCCTGGCTGAAGAACACGTCGGCCCGGGTGCGCCCGCCCTCCTCGAGGATGGTGGGGAGCAACTCGGCCGTGTCGGCGTACCGGACGTCCAGCTCGATGCCGCTCTGCTCCTCGAAGCGGTCGAGGAGCGGCCGGACGAGGTTCTCGTTGCGCCCGGAGTAGACGACCAGAGCGTCCCCGTCACCGCCGCCCGCGCCGCACGCGGCCAGCGTGAGCGCGGCCAGCACCGCGAGGACGGACGCCCGGGCCCGGATGTTCGGCACGGCTAGATTCTGGGGTTAGGCGCTCCTAACTTCAAGTCGGCGAGGCGCCCCGCGGGGGCGCCACCGTCCGCCTGCCGTCACACGAGGGACGCGATGACCTCCCGGGCCGCCCGCCGGCCCGACCGTACGGCGCCCTCGAGGTGGCCGCCGCCCACCGCCTCGGTCTCCGTGCCCGCCCACCACAAGCGGCCGTCCCACTGGGCCTCGGCGTAGACGCGATGGCCGTAGGCCGCCGGGGCGACGTGGCGGTGGACGTCCTCGCACGTGTTGGGATCGGCCGACCAGTCCCGTTCGACGTACCGGACGGGATCGGCGGCCGGCGGCCCGAACAGCCGGCCCAGCTGCTCGAGGACCCGGGGCACCCGCTCGTCGGGCGAGAGGTCGCGGTGGTCGACGTCGAGCGCCACGAACCCCCACAGGGCGCCCGGACCGGCGGGCACCGAGCCGTCGTGCACCTCGGATAGCGGCCCGACGTCGCTGAACGCCGACCCGGACCAGCCGTCCTCCCGCCAGAACGGCGACTCGTACACGGCCACGCACTTGAGCGCCTCGCCCATCCACGTCGGTGTCGCCTCCATGACGGCGAAGAGGTGGGGCGGCAACGCGGGATGGAACGAGACGCGCTCGACGACGAGCCGCGGCGGCACGGCGACGATCACCCGGCGCGCCGTCGTCGTCGTGCGGATGCCGCCGGAGTCCGACGTGACGGCGACGCCGCCTCCCTGGCGCTCCACGGCGACCACCGTCTCCTCGAACGCCACGCCGTCGGGCAGCCGGTCGGCCAGTCGTCCGCACAGCTGCTCGGTCCCGCCCCTGAAGCGGAGCAGGACGGCGGGCTCCGGCGGCAGGGCGACGGGCACGGGCGGGCCGTCGACCGGCTCGTGGAGCGCCCGGCCCCGGGTGGGCTCGGGGAACGCCTCCACCCCGAGGTCGGTGGCCAGGGCGCGGATCTCGGGCTGGTCGGACCAGTGCCAGGTGGCGCCCAGGTCGAACCAGCCGCCCTCGGCGGGGACCACGGTCATGGTCCGGCCGCCGACGCGCGCCCGCGCCTCCAGGACGGCGACGTTCAGCCCGGCGGCGGCGAGGTCCCGCGCCGCCGTGAGGCCGGCCAGGCCGGCCCCGACCACCACGACGTCGGCGTCGACGCCGGCGCCGCCGGGCCGCGTCACCGGGCGGGTGGCGCGACCGGCGCCCCAGGAGGAGCCACCGGCGGCGACCCCTCCCCGGGCGAGGTCATCAGCGGGCGGCGGTGTCCCGCAGGTAGTTGTAGATGGTGTCGGTCATGTTCTTCACGCCGTGCTTGCTGGCGGCGTGCTTCACGACCTTCTGCTTCAGCTCTTCCTCGCTGTTCGCCCGGATCTTCCAGTTGCAGCCCGCGGCACCCGCCGTCTTGCAGCTGTGCTCGTACATTGGTCGAGTCCTCCTCGCTTGCGCGTGCTCGGCGATCGCGGGATCGGGGAGCTCCCCACCACGCTCACGTCTCGGTGTCACCTGCAAATATCGCGCACGAGCCCCTACCTGCGCGCGGCGACGAGATGTCGTCAGGACGCCGGGCTCGCCGGGCAACCCCCGGTTGCGACGGCGAAAAGGGTGTGGGCCGGGGAGGATTCGAACCTCCGTAGGCTGTGCCGGCAGATTTACAGTCTGCTCCCTTTGGCCGCTCGGGCACCGACCCCTGTGGGGGGATGAGGATAGCGTTCCGGCGTGCCCACCTTCGATGTCGTGTCCGAGGTCGACATGCAAGAGGTGAAGAACGCCGTCGACCAGGCCACCCGCGAGATCGCCACCCGCTTCGACTTCAAGGACACCGGGTCGTCCGTCGAGCTCTCCGGCCAGGAGCTCCACCTGGCGTCCTCCACCGAGGACCGCCTGCGGGCGGTGCTCCAGGTCGTCGAGGAGAAGCTGGTGAAGCGCCAGATCTCCCTGAAGGCCCTCGACCGGGGCAAGGTCGAGGAGGCCGCCAAGGGGACGGTCCGCCAGACGGTCACCCTCAACGCCGGCATCTCGTCGGACAACGCCAGGAAGATCAACAAGTTCATCAAGGACCGGGGCGTGAAGGGCGTCTCGTCACAGACGCAGGGGGACCAGGTCCGGGTGTCGGGGAAGAAGCGCGACGACCTCCAGGCCGTGATCGCCGCCCTCAAGGCGGAGGACTTCGGCATCCCCCTCCAGTTCAGCAACTTCCGCGACTGAACCCCCGGCCGGCCCGGGCGCTGCGTCAGTCGCCGGCGGGGGCGGGCCGGCGCAGCCCCGGAGGTGTCAGCGGCTCCAGGATCGCGGCCACCCGCGCCTCGGCGGCGGCCTGCTCGGCCAGCGCCTCCGCATGGCGCCGAGCCGCCTCGGACCAGTCGAACGCCGCGGCGGCATCCATGGCCGCGGCCTCGGCCAGGCGCACGGCGCCCGCCGACGGGCTCACCGACGACGCCCACAGCAGCTGCGCCCGGGGCGGCCCCCCGGTGGCGACGGGCGCCGCCGCCGGGCCGGCCCTGGCCGCCGTCGCGGACGCGGACGCGGCCCGGTGCGCCGCCTCCGCCGAGGCGACCAGTCGGGGCGCAGCGGCCAGCGCATCGGCCAGCCACTGGTCGAGGAGCGCCTTGGGGTCCACCGGAGGCAGGACCGACCCGACGGCGACGGGCCGGACCACGGTCGTGACCTTGCGGCTCTTGCCCGTGCCCGAGGTCACCGTCCGGGTGGGCGCCGGGTGGTACTCGAAGTGGACGTGGGGGCTGCCGCCCTCGGCATTGCCGGAGTCGCCGACGTAGCCGACGATCTCACCCGTGGTGACCTGCTGGCCCGGCTTCTGGCCCGGCACGAAGGCGCTGAGGTGGGCCATGTAGTAATAGGTGCCGTTGGGCTCGTAGACGTAGGCGGCCAGGCCGCCCGATCCTCCCTGGGCGAGCCGCAGCATCCCGTCGGCCGGCGCCCGCACCGGCGTCCCCGTCCTGGCGAAGATGTCGGTGCCCTCGTGCAGGTGGAACGTGGGGGTGAAGCGCGGGAAGAACCAGTCGTGGGTGAAGGTGGCGACGCCGCCCACCGGGAACCGGCCGAACCCGGCGGCCACCACCTCGGCCTCGCTCATGCCGAGCGCACGCAGGGGCTGGAGGGCTTCCAGCAGGCGCAGCGTGCTGTTGGGCCCGGAGCGGCGGACGGAGGCCATGGCCCGGCGGGCGTCGGGCGGCACGTCGCCGGGCGGTGCGCCGGGCGCCGCCGGGGGACCGTTGTCGGGCCCGCCCGCCGCACCCGGTTGACCGGGCGGGCCGGGCTGGCCGGGGGCCGCCGGCCCGGCGCCGGGCGGTGCGGCCGGCGCGCCGGGCTCGCCGGGCGGCCCCCCGTCCGGCGTGGTCGCCGGCGCCGGCGCAGGCGGTGACTCACCGGCCGCCGCTGGCGGCGCGTCGGCAGGCGGCGCAGGGTCGCCCGGGGCGGCGGGCCCCGGCCCCGGGTCCGGGGCTGGCGGAGGGGGCTGGG
>DATLFN010000168.1 GCA_035540975.1 Acidimicrobiales bacterium | reverse complement strand
TGGTAGGGGTGTTGGCCGCCCCGGGTGGCGTCTTGCCACGCTGCCCGGGGCACTTGGTTGTCGGGTGCAGACCGTACGCCCTGTTTCGGGCGATGGGAAGGGGCAATCGAGGGGAGCCAAGTGGGGAGCCAAACGTGGCGGCAGCCGGCGGACGGTGGCGAACGTTGGTCGCACGAAACCGCAGGTCACGGCATGACGACCGGACGGTAGCAACCGCCAGCGGACGCCTTGCGACTGCATGACGCGCAAGGGGTCAGGGGTTCAAGTCCCTTACGGCCCACCGTGAACCCCGGGTTCGAGCCGCGGCTCCCCGGGTGGCGACCACCGGCCGGCGCCGGCGGCCGGTGACCTCACCAGCTGATCTCGACCTCGATCTCCGAGCCGTCGTCCCCGACCTCGACCTCGAGGCTGAACGTGACCTCGTCGGGGACCTTCACCGAGTAGCGGATCCCCTCCCGCACGAAGGCGACCTCGTTGTGGCGCGCCAGCTGGTCGGCCAGCTCGCGCAGCCGGGCGGCGGCCGCCTCGCGCCCGATCCGCTCCTCGCTGGTGTGCTCGATCAGGTCCACGCGCCCTCCCGTCGTCGGCGGGCCATCCTACCGGCGAAGGAGCCGGCGGCCGACCGGGGGACGCGGAGGCCCGACACCCACTTCCGGCGTACTTGCCCGGTACGGTAGGTCGAGGTGGGCCCCGGGGACGAGCCGACGATCCGTGAGCTGGCCGAGATGGTGGCCCGGCAGGCCGCGTCCCTACAGGCGTGGGAGAGCGCCGAGCTGCACGTGCTCGAGGTGATGCTGCGCGAGCGCCTGTGCAGCCTCGGGATCGGGGCCGGTCCCGAGACGGGCGCCGTCCTCATGGCGGTCGCCCAGCTCCTGGCCGAGCGCCCGCCGGAGTGGGGAGGCGACGCCCGCGACACCCTGGCCGAGATCGCCGTCCTCGGCCTGCGGCTGCTCGACGGCGAGGGGCCCTAGGCGTCCTTGCGGGTGGCCTCCACCGAGAGCTCGATCCGGACCTGCTTGCCGACCAGGAAGCCGCCGCTCTCCAGGGCCTGGTTCCAGGTCAGCCCGAAGTCTTCCCGATCGACCTCGGTGGTCGCCGAGCACCCGATCCGGGTGAGGCCCCACGGGTCCTGCATCGCCCCCTCGAACTCGAGGTCCAGGGTCACCGGTCGGGTCACCCCGCGGATTGTGAGGTCGCCCTCCACCCGCCAGTCCTCGCCTCGGCGGCTGACGGACGTCGAGTGGAACTCCAGCGTCGGGTGGTTCTCCACGTCCAGGAAGTCCGAGGTCCGGAGGTGCTCGTCACGCCTGGCGTCGCGTGTGTCGATGCTGGCCGCCTGGATGGTGACGTCCACCCGCGACCCGGTCGGGTCCTCGCCCACCTCGATGACGCCGGTGAACTCGTTGAACCGGCCTCTCACCTTGGCCAGGCCGAGGTGGCGCACGACGAACTCCACGACCGAGTGCGAGGGGTCGATCTCGTACGTCCCCGCCTCGGGGACGGTGACGTCCTGGAAGGTGCGTAGGGGCGCAGGCTGGGGCATGGTCCGATCTCCCTCGTGTCGCGAACCTCGGTCAGGTACCCCCGACGGCCGCCGCCGGAACCTGGACCGCCCCGTGCGTAGGCTCGGGCCATGGGCGCGGGACCCCTCGGCATCGGACCATTGCACCAGGTGGCCCAGAAGGCGGGCGACCTCCGGCGGTCGGTCGAGTTCTACCGCGACGTGCTCGGGCTCGAGCTGATCGCCACGTTCGACCCGCCCGGCCTCGCCTTCTTCCGCCTCGGTGGCACCCGCCTCATGCTCGAGGGATCGGCGCCGTCGGCCACCCTGTACCTCCGGGTGGACGACATCGGTGCCACCGTCGACGAGCTGCGGCGGCGGGGCGTGGCGTTCGAGGAGGAGCCGCGGGTGATCTTCCGTGACGACGAGGGCCGGTTCGGCGCCCCCGGGCAGGAGGAGTGGATGACCTTCTTCCGGGATCCCGACGGGAACCTGCTGGCGCTCGCCTCCCGGCGCTGAGGTCAGCCCCCCGGGGCCGGGGTGGCCGGCGCCGTCGTCGTGGTGGAGGTGGTGGCCGACCCGGCGGCCGCGTCCGTGTCGGGCGGCGGGATCACCACCCGGTCGACCCGGAAGCTGCCGGCGATCCCCCGGATGGACACGTAGTCGATGCCGGTCAGCCGCCCGTCCCGGAAGGTGAGGACCTCCGCCTCGTAGGCCCGGCCACCCTCCACCGTGAAGGTGCCGAGCCCGGTGGCCCCGGCCGATCCGACGGTCAGGTGGCGCGTCCCGTCGACCACCCGGTTGCCCCGCTTGTGCACGTGGCCCGAGACGACCAGGGGGACCCGCCCCGAGGCACGTGAGGCGAGGACGGGGTCGTGGACGGCGAGGACGTCGGGGGCGTCGGCGTCCAGCCGCCGCCCCACCTCGGCGGCCTGCCGCCGCTTCTCCGCGTCGGCGTCCCCGGGCGACACCTGGTTGTCGGCGGTGAAGGTCGGGTCGGGGACGCCGAGGATGCGGACCCCGCCCACCTCGGTCGTCCCGTCCAGCACCGTCACGTTCGCCACGCCGGCCAGCGCCGTGCGCACCTCGGTGGAGTCGTGGTTGCCGGGCACGACGATGTACGGCGCCGGCATGTCGACCAGGAGGTCGGCGATGCGCGCCTCCACGGGGTAGCCGAAGGACGTGAGGTCGCCGGTGTCCAGGATGGCGGCGACGTCGAAGCGCTCCGCCAGCTGGCGGACGATCTCCAACCCGAGCGGGTTCAGGTGGACGTCGCTGACGTGGAGGACCCGGGTCTCGTCGGCCGGCGGCACCGGGGTCACGGCCAGCGACTCGTAGAGCGAGCTGAGCTCGCTGCCCAGGACCGACACCTTCTCCCGCACGGCGGCGAGGTCCTCCACGTGGCGGCCGACCGTGCGCAGCACGGCCGGGGCGCGGGCGAGCGACCCCTCGAAGCGCGGCTCCTCGAACCCGGCCGCGTCGTAGCCCCGCCAGGTGACGGCGAGCAGCACGGCCACCGCCGCCGCGCCGCCCACGGCGCCGGCGGGCAGGTGGTGGAGCCGGCGCCCGGGGAGCAGGGCGGCGGAGACCGCCCCGGCCAGCGCGGCGAACACCAGCGACCGCAGGACCATGCTGCGCAGCAGGGGCCGGAGGTCCTGCTGCACGGCGGCCTCCAGGGCGCGGCGGGGGTCGGGGGCCGACAGCACGCGCTGGAGCGCCTCGACGTCCAGCCGCTCCACCTCGGCGTCGAGCGTCAACGGGGCGGCGTGGGTGTCGGCCGAGACGGCCCCCAGGGGCGGCAGGGACAGCCGGGTCCCCCCATGGCGCGAGGCGGAGGCGCGGACCTCGACGGTGCCGGGGCCGACGTCGCCGGACGTGGCCGACGTGAGTCCGATGGTGGCGACGGCGGCGCCGGCGCCGAGAAGGCCGATGCCGGCGAGACCGGCCGCCCGGCGCACCACGGGGCGCAGCCGGCGGCCTCCGGCCGGAGGTCGGGCGTCGTCGGGCGTCACCGCCGGTTGTCGGCCGTCCCCGCCACGGCCCGAAGGTGCGGCCCCGGCCCTCAACCGGCCCCCGTGCGCCGGCCCGATGCGGTGAGCTCGTCCAGGACCTGGTCGGCCCACCGGCGGGACTCCTCGGGCGGCTCGCGCCCCGACCATGCCGCGGCGGTGACCATCTCGCCGACGACCCGCAACCGCTCGTCGGCGAGCACCCCGTCGGCCAGCACGGCGGCGTACTCGGCCGGCGTCTCGGCGGCCCGTCGGGGGCGGCCGCGTCGGGCGCCCAACCGGGTGAGGCGGTCGAAGCAGCGGGTGGCCCAGGGCGTCGCCAGCCGCCGGCGCCGACGCCGGGCGAGGACCGCCACCACCACGGCGACGGCGGCGAGGACGAGGCCGGCGAGGACGGGCCACCAGCGGGCGAGGACGCGCTTCAGCCGCCCGGCGGGCGGATCGCCCTCCATCGCCCGGGCGATCCGCCCCGTCGGGTCGAAGCGCTGCCAGCCGAGGCCGGTGAAGGGCACCTCCACCCAGGCGTGGGCGTGGCGGGCGCGGACGACGAACTGGCCGCCGAACAGCGGTCGCTCGCCGGGCAGGAACCCCAGAGCGAGGCGCGACGGGACACCGACGGTGCGGGCCAGCACGGCCAGCGTGGCCGCCAGGCGCTCGGGCGGCCCCGCCCGCCGCCCGAAGAGCACGTCGTCGACCGGGTCGGTCCCGGGGGGCACGGCGGGAGCGTCGTCGTCGACCCGCACGTTGGTGCCCAGCCACCGCTCCAGGGCTCGCACCTTGTCGTACGCGGTGGGCGCCCCGGCGGTGATGCCGGCCGCCAGGGCGCGCGCCTCGGCGCTGACCGTGGTGTGGTCGAGCAGGTCTGCGAGGCCCCCCTCGGGGACGTGGGCGCCGGCCGCCCGCAGCTCGGCCTCGGTCGTGACCGGGCGCTGGCTGAGAGCCTGGTAGGTGGCGCCCCGGCCCAAGGGCGGGACCAGCCGGACGGTCCCGTCGGGGGAGACGGCGGCGCCGCCCGGGACCTCGAAGTACCGGACCTGGGGAGCACCGACCGCCACCTCCGCCCAGGACGCCTCGACCCGCACCCGCTGGTCGGCGTCCTCGGCCGGCCCGGGGCGGAACGGAGCCGTGGGTACCGGCACGAAGCGGGCGCCGTCCGGGACGACGGCGGGCGGGCCGCCGGCGGTGCGCCGCCACCGCCTGCCGTCCCAACGGTCGTAGGTGACGGCCCTCCACACGTCGGGGCGCGGCGCCCGGATGCGCAGGAGGACGTCCGCCGAGCGCCGAGAGCCCGGCCCCGCCGGGTCGAGCGTCTCCCCGAAGGCGAGGGGCATGGGCTCGGCCTCGCCGCCGGAGCGCTCGGCCGGCTCGCCCGAGCTCGGCGGCGCCGGCCGGGGCGGCGCGTCCACGAGCGTCGAGAGGAGGGCGGCCACGACCAGCACGGCGGCGACGGCGGCCGCCTCGGCGCCGACCCGGCGGGGGGCGGCGGGCGGTGCCGCCGGGTCGAGGGGCCGGCCGGCGGCCGCCGCCACCCGGCTGGTGGCCACCAGGGCGACGGCGGCGGCGCCGATCATCGCCGCCAGGGCCAGCGGGTGGGCGGTGGCCGGCGTCCCGCGGGCGAGGAGGCTGAACACCGACAGGGCCACCGCGCCCCGCACGGATGCCGGGCGGGGCCACAGCACGGCGACGGCCGGTACGAGCAGGCCGGCCAAGGCGGGCACGGCGGTCAGCCCGTCGCCCGGGGCGCCGCCGGAGCCGGAGAACACGTACAGCGCGCCGAAGATGAGCCCGCCGCCGAGCAGGGGGCGCCAGCCGGCGGGGACCGAGACCTCACGGCGGGGCGGCCCCGCCAGCGCGGCGAGGGCGACCACGGTCAGGCCCACGGCGTAGGCGATCGGCGGCACCACCACGCCACCGACCCGGTGGCCCTCGACCGCCACGGCGGCGGCGACGGCGACGGCCCACGCCGCGGCGGCGGCGATCAGCGCCACGAGTCGCCCTCGGCCGTCACCAGCAGCACCCGGGCCGGCGGTGGCACACGGGGGACGTCGGGGTGGCCCGGCCCGGCCCGGGCCAGGCGCCGGTTGACGGCGAGCGGCACCGGCGCCGGCGCGACGACCGTGCGGCCCTCCTCGACCGTCGTCATCACCAGGGGATGGCCCCGCAGGAGGGCCTGGCGGGCCCACCAGGCGGCCCGGCCGGCGGCGTCCTCGCCCGCCTGGCCTCCGCCGCCCAGGTCGACGACCAGGTGGAGGGCGGGCGCCTGGGGCTCGTCCGCCTCCTTGACCACCAGCTCGCCCAGCCGGGCGGTCGCCCGCCAGTGCACCTGGCGGAGGCGGTCGCCGGGGACGTACGCCCGCACGCCCCGCACGACGTCGCCCGCCGGCGCCTGCACCACGGCGCCCTCGCCCCACCCGCCCCCGAGGTCGGGGAAGGGCTGGCCCGGGTCGATGGGCCGGGGGCCGATCTCCAGGGGGCGGGCGAGCGGGACGTGGTGGGTGCGGGTGCAGGTGACGATGGCGCACAGGCCGGCGGCCACCGGCTCGAGGGTGAGGGTCCGGATCACGCCGCGCGCCTCGGCCACGCCGTGGAGCGGCCCGGTGGCGGGAGGGGTGGCGACGGTGGCCTCCGAGGAGGTCCCGCCGGGGAGGGCGAGGCGCACCGGGAGCCGGGGGCCGGTGAGGGTGAGCGTCACCGTGAACCGGTCGCCGACGACCACGTCGGAGCGGTCGACGGTGGCGGCGATGCGGAGCCGCCTGGTCGCCTGCAGGGATACGACCACGTCCAGCGCCAGCACGGTGGCGGGGAGGACGGCGACGAGCATCCCGAGGCGGGCGTCGCCGGCGCTGGCCACGCCGAGGCCGGCGACGGCCAGGGCGACCACCGGGGCGGTGGCGCCCGTGCCTCCCAGGTGGCGCTGGCGGGAGGCCGCCGTCGGCGGCTCAGCGGGGTTCGGCGGCACCGGTCGGGACGCGGGCGCTACACGGCCGGGACGGCGACGGTGGCGAGGACGTCCTCCAGCAGCCGCCGGGCCTCGTCCGTGCCCCGCCTGGACACCACGCCCAGGCGGTGGGCCAGGACGGCGACGGCCACCGCCTTGACGTCGTCGGGCGCCACGAATTCCCGTCCTGCCAGCACCGCCCTCGCCTTGGCCACCTGGAGCAGCGTGCGGGCCGCCCGGGGGCTGGCGCCGTGGTCCAGGTCGGGGTGGGAGCGCGTGGCGTCGACCACGTCGAGGACGTAGTCGGCGACGGCGGGGTCGACGTGGGTGGCGTCGACGGCCGCCACCGCCGCCACCAGGCCGGCACCGTCGACGACGGGCTGGAGGAAGTCGAGGGCGGGCATCCCGCCGTCGCCCCGCAGCACCGCCCGCTCGGCCTCCCGGCCGGGCAGGCCGAGGGACACGATGAGGGCGAAGCGGTCGCTCTGCCCCTCGGCCAGCGGGAACGTGCCGGCGTCCCCGTACGGGTTCTGCGTGGCGATCACGAAGAAGGGCCGGGGGAGCGGGTGGCCCACCCCGTCGACGGTCACCTGGCCCTCGGCCATCGCCTCCAGCAGGGCCGACTGCGCCCGGGGCGTCGTGCGGTTCACCTCGTCCAGCAGCACCACGTTGTTGAACACGGGGCCGGGGTGGAACGCCCACTGGTGGGTGCCGGGGTCGTAGACGTTCACCCCGGTGATGTCCGACGGCATGAGGTCGGCCGTCCCCTGGACGCGGGCCACCGACCCGGAGACGGACCGGGCCAGGCTGCGGGCCAGCAGCGTCTTGCCCACGCCGGGGACGTCCTCCAGCAGCACGTGGCCGCCCGACAGCAGGCCGGCCACCACGAGCTCGACGCGGTCGCGCTTGCCGAGGACGACGCCGGCCACGTTGTCCACCAGGGCGCGGGCGACGGCGGCCGCGGCGGCGGGGGCGGGCAGGGACGCGGTGGCGGTCACCCGCCCATTCTCGGCCACCGGCACCGCTCCGGGGCGCCGGGCCGCCCCACCGGTACGCTCGACGGCCGTGGCACCGCTCCGACGGGTCCTCGCCGCCGCCGTGCCGGCGGCCCTGGCGGCGGTGGCGGCGACGGCGATGGTGGCCGTCGCGCCCCCTGCCCACCCGGCGGCGGCCCAGGGCTCCGGGGCGCGGATCCGCGACTACCGGGTGGAGCTGCGCATCGACGACGACGGGGACCTCGACGTCCGGGAGGTGATCGCCTACGACTTCGGGACGCAGGAGCGCCACGGCATCCTGCGCACGATCCCGGTCCGGCTCCGCTACGACCACCGCTACGACCGCGTGTACCCGGTGGAGGTCGTCTCCGTCGAGGGTTCGCCGGGCACGCCCGACGAGTACCGGGTGGAGCGCGGCGGTGGGGACGTGACGCTGCGCATCGGCGACCCCGACCGGACGATCACCGGAGCGCACACCTACACCATCGGCTACCGCGTCGAGGCCGCCCTCAACGGCTTCGACGACCACGACGAGCTGTACTGGAACGCCGTCGGGGCGGAGTGGAGCGTCCCCGTCGAGCGCGCCTCCGTGACCGTGGTGGCGCCGACGACGATCCTCCAGGTGGCGTGCTTCGCCGGGCCCGAGGGGTCCTCTCTGCCGTGCGCCGCCGCCCGCTCCGACGGCGCGACCGCCCGGTTCACCCACGACGCCCTCGGCGCGTTCGAGGGGCTCACCGTCGTGGCCGCCATCCCGGCGGGGGTGGTGCCCGCACCGCAGCCGCGCCTGGAGGAGCGGTGGTCCCCGCAGCGGGCGTTCTCGGTGACCCCGGCGACGGTGGCGTCGGCCGGCGCCCTGCTCGCCGTCGTCGCCGCCGGCTTCGCCGCGCTGGCATGGAGCACCGGGCGCGACCGCCGCTACGCCGGCTCGCACGTGGACGTCGTCTTCGGCGCCGAGGGCGACCGCGAGGAGCCCGTGCCCGTGATGGAGCGGCCGGGGACACCGGTGGAGCTCGCGCCGCCCGACGGGGTGAGGGCAGGACAGGTCGGGACCGTGGTGGACGAGCACGCCAGCGCGCTGGACGTGGTCGCCACCATCGTCGACCTCGCCGTGCGCGGGTACCTGCGCATCGACGAGGTGGAGAAGAAGCGGTTGTTCGGCAAAGCGGACTGGAGACTGGTCCGGCTCGCCAAGGACGGGGGCGACCTCCTCCGCTACGAGCGGCTGCTCCTCGACGCGCTCTTCGAGAAGGCGAGCGACGGGATGGTCGAGATGTCGGAGTTGCGCGACACGTTCGCCGAGCGGCTGAAGACGGTGCAGGACGCCCTCTACGACGACGCCGTCGAGCGGCGGTGGTTCCCCGACCGGCCCGACCACATCCGCACCCGGTGGCGCGTCATCGGCGTCTTCGTCATGGCCGTGGGTGCCGGCCTGGTGTACCTGGCGGCCCGGTACACCCGGGCCGGCATCGTCCCCGTCCCCGTGGTGCTCGGCGGGCTGCTGCTCGTCGCCGGCGCCAGCCGGATGCCGCGCCGCACGGGCCGGGGGACGGCCGTCGTCCGGCGGGTCGCCGGGTTCCGCCGGTTCATCGAGGACTCCGAGAAGGAGCGGGCCCGCTTCGCCGAGCGCGAGCACCTGTTCTCCGAGTACCTGCCGTACGCCATCGTCTTCGGCTGCACCGAGAAGTGGGCCAACGCCTTCGCCGGCCTCGACGGCGAGCTGCCCGAGGTCGCCTGGTACGCCGGCGCCGACGGGTTCACCGCCTCGTCCTTCTCGTCGTCGATGGACGGCTTCACGGTGACCACGGCCGGCACCATCGCGTCGACGCCGGGCGGCTCGTGGTGAGCGCGGCGTGGCGGCGATGTCGCTCCGGGGTGGATCGGGCGGCCGCGTCGACCCTGACGGTTTCGCGTCAACCCGGCGGCGTCGCGCGCCGATGGAGGGGGACCGCCGGTCGACAGGGGCGGCGTGTTAAAGAAGGGTGCGGCGACAGTCGTCCCCCTTGGTGCCCTGGGTGGGGGCCTGGAGGCGGTCGTGACTCGATGGTCCGGTGCGAAGTGGAGATGAGAGCGACGGGCGCCGAGCGCGACGCGCGCACGGTGACGGACGCCGAGCTGGTCAGCCGGGCGGCCGACGGCGTGCAGGCGGCCTTCGCCGAGCTCTACCGGCGCCACGGCCCCCGCGCCCGGACGGTCGCCCGGGGCGTGGCGGCGAACGCCGACGACGCCGCCGACGCCGTCTCCGAGGCGTTCGCCAACGTCTTCCGGGTCATCCGGGCCGGTCGTTACCCGGAGGGCGTGGAGTTCGTCGGTTACCTCGTCACCGCCACCCGTCGGGCCGCCATCGACCAGGTCCGGCGCAACGCCCGGACCGTGTGGGAGGGCGACGTGAGGGGCGACGAGTCGCCGGCCCTCAGCACCCGGCCCTCCGAGCGGGTGGTGGCGGTGGAGAACGCCGAACTGGTCGCGCGGGCGTTCGCCGGCCTCCCCAGCCACCTGCGGTCCGTGCTCTACCTCACCGAGGTGGAGGCGATGCCGATGCGCAAGGCCGCCGCCCTGCTCGGGATCAGCCCCAACGCCACCGCCCAGCGAGCGGTGCGGGCCCGCGCCCGCCTGCGCCAGCGCTACCTCCAGGCCCACGTCGCCCCCGGCGCGGCGCGCTCGTGCCGGGAGACGGTGGACCGGCTGGGCGCCTACGTCGGCGACGGCCTCTCGGCCCGGGACCTGGCCCGGGTCGAGGCCCACCTCGCCGGTTGCGAGACGTGCCGGCACCGCGTCGTCGAGCTGCGCGACATCGGCACCGTCCTCCGCCGGGTCCTGCCCGCCGCGGTGGACGTGGTGGCACCCGCCCGGGAAGCCTGACCCCGTCGTGCACCGCATCGCGCCGCGCCAAGTGGCACGCCGGTCGATCCCGGTGGCCATCACGGCGGCGTCGGCTGCCGCCGCCTGGGTGGTCCTCACGGTGGGCAGCCTTGCTCTTTCGCCGTGGGGCCCGAGGAACCGGGCGTCCGCCCTGGTCTTCTTCGCCGGCTCCGCCGCGGTGCATTTTCCGGTCAGGTCGAAGCGCTACGTGACGGAGATGGCGGCGTCGGCCGGCGGCAGCGCGATCAGCGTCCGGCCCGGGGTCAGCTTGATGGGGTTGCCGACGGCGTCGGTGTAGGTGGTCACCGCGTTGGCCGACGGCTTGGTCCAGCGCGCCGGCACCTGGCGGCCCTGGGAGAGGATGACGGCGTCGCCGCTCCCCACGACCACGGCCTCGTCGACGACGCTCCCCGCCGGGTCCTTGAACGGCGTCGGGCGGTAGCTCGTCCGCTGGATGATGACGTTGGCGAAGGCCAGCTGGCCACCGCCCGCAGTGGCGTGTGGGCGTCCGTCGGTGGAGCGCTTCCAGGTGTTCGAGGCGACGTCGAACTCCACCTTGAAGGCGGTTCGCCCGTAAGGCACGTCGGCGCTGGTGGCGGGAACGACGCCGGCCGGGTTGAACACCTCGCCCGTCCCCAGGAAGTCGAACAGCGCGGGCGGCGGCTCGTCGTGGTCCTTCGCCATCGACCGGAGGGTGGCGGTGTCGGTGTAGGTCTTGTACGGCCGCCTCTTGTCGGCCGGGTACTTGAACCCGTCTGCCGACACGCTCTCGCTGACCACCGTCAGTGGGAGGGCCCTGGCCTGGCGCTCGAACTCGGGGATGCCGCCGGCGAACACGAACACGCCGCCGATGGCCGTGACCAGGGCGATGTCGGTCGAGCGGACCGAGCGCACCGGCCCCACCGGGTCGGCGTCCTCGGAGTGGAAGACGGCGACGAAGCGGGTGATGCCGCCCTCCACCTTCTCCTCGATGAGGACGTCCGCCTTGTCGATCCCGGCCTGGGGCCGGCCCTGGGGCCCGTTGTCGATCTTGATGTTGATGGCCGGCCGCTTCGCCACGTTGCCGTCAGTGAGGATCACACCGGTGAGCGGCGCCGGGACGGGCGTGGTGGTGGTCGTCGTCTCCGGGCGGGTCTCGTCCGCCGTCTCGCCGCCGCCGCCGCCCCCCCCGCACGCGGCCGCCATCACGACGACGGCGGCGGCGGTCGTGGCGAGCAGTCGGATGGGGGCCCCCGGGCGCTTCCGCATGCGACATGTCTAGGCGGGCGGCGGCGCCCGGGGCCAGCCCGCGGCGGGCCTCTGCGAGGATGGTCCCATGCGACGCCGATCCGTCTCCTCCGTCCTCCTCGCGTCCTCGTTGGTCGTCGCCGCCTGCGGCGGCGACGACGACGACGGGGATCTCGCCGCCGCCACGACGACCGCCGCCCCGGGCACGACGGTCGCCGCCCCGGCCGGCGACGTGGCGCCCCTCACCGGCCTGCCCCAGGCCGACGCCGGACGCCGGGCTCGCATCGCCCTGGTCGTCAAGCTCGACAACGCGCCGAAGGGCCGGCCCCAGTCGGGCATAAACCAGGCCGACGTGGTCGTCGTCGAGAAGGTCGAGGACGGCATCACCCGGTTGTTCACGATCTTCCAGACCAACGACGCCGACCCCGTCGGCCCGGTGCGCTCGGCCCGCTCCACCGACGTGGCCCTGGTCACGCCGCTCAACCGCCCCCTGTTCGCCTACGCCGGCACCAACGCCGCCTTCCAGGCGCTGGTGAACGCCGCCCCCCTGGTGGACGTCGGCTTCAACAAGGCCTCGGGCGACTACCGGCGCCAGAGCGGGCGCCCCGCCCCCTACAACCTGTTCTCGAACACCTCGGCGCTGGTGAAGCGGGCGCCCGAGGGCTCGAAGGCCCCGCCCGCCCTGTTCACCTACCGGGCGGCCGGGCAGGCGGCGGGCGGCGACGCCGCCGGCAGCGTGCACGTCGAGTACCGCGGGAAGAACGTCACCACCCGGGTCGACTACGCCTGGGACGCGGCGGCTGGCGGGTGGAAGCGGTCACAGGACGGCACACCCCACGTCGACTCGGCGGGCGCCCAGGTGACGCCCGAGAACCTGGTCGTGCAGTTCGTCACCTACCGCGACACCGGGCAGCGGGACGCGTCCGGCGCCGTGGTCGACGAGGCCGAGCTGGTCGGTCAGGGGGAGGCCTGGGTGTTCAGCGACGGCAAGGTGGTCAAGGGCCGGTGGTCCAAGCCGACGGCGGAGGCCGTCACCGCCTACACCGACGCCGCCGGCGCACCCGTGGGTCTCACGCCGGGGACGACGTGGGTCGAGCTGACGCCGGTCGGGGCCGGCCAGGTGACCTGACGGGCCGGCCGGGAAGAGCCGCGGCGGTTGCCGGCCGCCGCCCGCGGGAAGGACTCGGGGCACGAAACCGATCGAGCGAGAGGAGACGGGCATGCCCAAGGTGGACCCCGAGACACACGAGCCCATGACCGACGACCCGGCAGCGGCGGACCCCGAGGCCCGCGGCGGCAAGCGCGAGGGCGACGAGGGGATGGAGGGCGCCAAGCCCACGGGTGGCCGGGCCCCCAAGCTGGACTGACCGGTGCGGCTCCCGCGGGGGCGGGTATCTCAGCCGGCGACGTCGCGGCTGCGCAGGCTGACGGCGGCGGCCGCCGCGATGGCGAGGGCGTAGCCCACGAGGGTGACCGTGGCCAACGCCACCGGGCGCTCGAACGGGGCGCCCTGGAGGCGCCGCCCGGTCAGGAAGATCGTGGCGTTCTCCCCCAGCAGCCAGCGCGACTGGGCCGGCCTCCACACCCGCAGGATGCTCTCGCCGACGGCGAGGTAGGCGAAGGCGCCGCCCAGGGCGGCGGCCGTGTTCCGCCCCACCATGGCGACCCCGGCGCCGGTGACGGCGGCCAGCCCGGCCAGGGCGCCGCTGCGCCCGAGGCCGCCGGCGGCGGCCCGCAGCCATTCGCCGTCGGCGCCCGAGGTGGTGCCCTTGAGCGCCATGGTCGGGAACAGGGCGGCGGCCAGCACCAGCTGGAGCAGGATGGTCACGACGGCGGCCAGGATGGCGACGGCGGCCAGCTTGGCCACCGCCAGCCGTACCCGGCGGGGCTCCCACGTCAGCAGGGTGGTGAAGGTGCCCGCCTTCCACTCGGCGCCCACCATCGACGCCGCGCCGATGAGGGCGCCGATCCCGAGGAACACCGAGGTGACGGCCCACACCGAGTCGCCGTCGCCGGTGGCGCTCCACAGGTCGGTGAGGTGGAGGCTCTGTTCGAGGTCGGTCGGCACAGCGCCCCGGCACAGCTCCCGTACGTCCTGCGGCGAGAGTCGGCGGCCACCCTCGCCGAGGATCACCGGACCTCCGTCGATGGGCTCGCCGCCGAACGACCTCTCGCACCGGGCGATCGCCTCCGCCCGTTCCGCCACCCGCTCGGGCGAGCCCACCGGCGAGTACTCCTCGGTGTTCACGAAGGTCACGACGCCCGTCACGGCGCTGGCGACGACGGCGACGCCGATGAGCAACCGGGTGAGGCGCCGGGCCAGGCACCGGCGCATCTCGACCTCGAGGAGCGTCCTCACGCCGTTTCCTCGCCGGTCGGCCCGCCCGTCGGCTCGCCCGTCAGCTCGCCCGTCAGCTCCAGGAAGACGTCCTCCAGGCTCACCGCCTGGGGCCGCAGCTCGGTGATCCACAGGCGGGCGGCGGCCAGCGTCTCGCTCACCCGGGCCGCCTCCGACGGGGGGAGGTCGACGTGGACGGCGTCACCAACCACCCGGGCACCGATGCCGGCGGCGACCAGGGCGGCGGCCCCGGCCGCCACGTCGGCGAGGCGGGCGACCATGGTCCCCGTCCGCCCGGCCGAGAGGACGTCGTCGACGGGGCCGGCGGCGACGCACCGGCCCCTGGTGAGGATGGCCACCCGGTCGCACGTCGCCTGGATCTCGGTGAGCAGGTGGCTGGACACGAACACGGTGCGCCCCTCGTCGCCCAGGCGGCGGACGAGCTGGCGGATCTCCTTGATCCCGGCGGGGTCGAGCCCGTTGGCCGGCTCGTCGAGGACGAGGACGGCCGGGTCCTTGAGTAGGGCGGCGGCGATCCCCAGGCGCTGGCGCATCCCGAGCGAGTAGGTCCGCACCAGGTGGCCACCCCGCTCGCCCAGCCCCACCCGCTCCAGGGCGTCGTCCACCGTCTTGGGGCCGATGCCCTCCAGGCGGCCGAGCAGGGTGAGGTTGCGGCGGCCCGAGAAGGTCGGGAACAGGGCCGGCGCCTCCACGATCGACCCCACCTTGCCGGCGACGCCCGGCAGGCCGGTGGCGACGTCGGCGCCGAGAAGGCGCGCCGTCCCCGCCGACGGGCGCACCAGCCCGAGCAGGCAGCGGATGGTGGTCGTCTTGCCCGAGCCGTTGGGGCCGAGGAAGCCGAAGACGCCGCCCTCGGGCACGGCCAGGTCGAGGCGGTCGACGGCCACCGTCTCGGGGCCCCGCAGCCGCCGGTAGACCTTGCGCAGCCCCTCGGTCTCGATGACGTTCACGGCGGGGCTCCCTCGAGGCCTGCGAGCGTGTCAGCCGGCGGCCGGCTCGGGCTCGGGCTCGGGCGCTTCCGGCCGGCCGACGTCGGGCTCCAGGTACATCACGCAGCGGTCCTTCACCGCACCCCGGACCCGGGCCTCGGCCTCGTTGACCAGGGCGGACACCTCACCCAGGCTGAGGGCGCCGTCCACCTCGATCTTGGCCGCCACCAGCAGCTCGTCGGGGCCCAGGTGCTGCGTGCGCATGTGGATCACCCGGCGCAGCTTGGCGTCGGCGGTCAGGGCCCGGCTGATGCGGTCGACGACGTCGGGGGCCGCCCCCTCGCCGATCAGCAGGCTCTTCATCTCGATCACCAGGATCACGGCGATGACGCCGAGCAGCACGCCGATCGACAGCGTCCCCACCGCGTCCCACTTGGCGTTGCCGGTGAGCTCGGCCAGGCCGACGCCCGTCAGCGCCAGGATCAGGCCGACCAGGGCGCCGATGTCCTCCAGCAGGACCACCGGGAGCTCGGGGGTCTTCGAGCGGCGGATGAACGACCACCACGAGGCGTCGCCCTTGGCCCGCCTGCCTTCGTGGACCGCGGTACGCAGGGAGAAGACCTCGAAGACGATGGCGACGGCGAGGATGCCCACGGCCCACCAGATCGATTGCAGCTCGTGGGGATGGCGGAACTTCTCCTGGCCCTCGTAGAGGGCGAACATCGAGCCCAGGGTGAACAGGACGAGCGCGACGACGAACGACCAGAAGTACCGCTCCCGGCCGTAGCCGAACGGGTGCTCGGGCGTCGCCAGGCGCTTGGCGCGCGCCCCGCCCAGGAGCAGGAGGCCCTGGTTGCCGGCGTCGGCCACCGAGTGCACCGCCTCGGCCAGCATCGACGAGGCCCCGGTGGCCAGGAACCCGACGAACTTGGCCACGGCGATCCCCGAGTTGGCCAGGAGCGCGGCGACGACGGCCTTCTTGCTTCCTTCCTGCACCGGCGGGATCCTACGGGACGGGGGGTGGCGGGCCGGGGAGCCGGCGTCAGGCGTAGGTGACGCCGCCCTCGTCGTCGGGCCCCTCCACCGGGCGCTGGCACGTCGGGCACCACCACGTGGCTTCCAGGCTCGTCCCGCACGGGCGGTGGACGGCGCTGGCGTCGTCGCCCATCGCACCCCACTGGGCGAGGAGGCGGAGGGCGCCGGCGAGGTCCTGGCCGGCGGCGGTGAGCCGGTAGGCGAACCGGGGCGGGCGCAGCGAGTACGCCTCGGCGACCACGACCCCCTCGCGCTCGAGGTGCTTGAGGCGCTGGCTCAACACGTTGGGCGCGATCCCGGCCACCGACTCCTGGAGCTCGCCGAAGCGCCGGGGCCCGCCGAGCAGCGCCGAGACGAGGAGGAGGCTCCAGCGGTCGCCCACCCGGGCGACGGCCCGCTCCAGCGGCGACCCGGCCGGCTGGGCGGGCGGCGGCGGGGGCGGTTGGTCGGGCGGCGGCGGCATCCCGCCCATCTTCGCCGTTCCCTCGGGTGGCCGCACCGGTGTATGGTAGCAATTGACAAGTGACTAGCGAAAAAGAAGTAAGGAGCAGACCATGGGCGTGCTGGAGGAGCTGGAGCGGGCGGCCGGCGAGGTGGCGGACCGGGTCGGCCCGGCGGTCGTGCGGATCGGGAGGGGCGGCGGCCGGGGCGCGGGCGTGGTGGTGCGCCCCGGGGTGGTCGTCACCAACGCCCACAACCTGCGCGGTCCCCAGGCCACCGTGACCTTCGCCGGCGGTCGGGTGGAGGTCGGCAGCGTCAAGGGGGTGGACGTCGACGGCGACCTGGCCGTGCTCGAGGCCGACACGGGCGACGTGGTGCCCCTGGAACGGGCGCCCGGTGAGCCCCGCCCGGGCGGGCCCGTGTTCGCCGTGACCCCGGGGGCGGCGGGCGCCCCCCGCCTGTCGTTCGGCGTGGTGTCGTCGGTGGGCCAGGCCTTCCGGGGGCCCCGCGGGCGACGCATCACCGGCAGCGTGGAGCACACCGCCCCGCTGCCCCGGGGGTCGTCGGGCAGCCCCGTGGTCGACGCCGGCGGCCGGCTGGTCGGCATCAGCACCAACCGCCTGGGGGACGGCTTCTACCTGGCCCTGCCGGCCGACGCCGACCTCGACGCCCGGATCGACGCGCTGGCCCGGGGTGAGGCACCCTCCCGCCGCCACCTCGGCCTCGCCCTGGCCCCGCCCCGGGCCGCCGCCCACCTGCGCCGGGCCGTCGGCCTGCCCGAGCGGGACGGCCTCCTGGTGCGAGGCGTCGAGGACGCGAGCCCGGCCGCCCGGGCCGGCCTCCGGGAGGGCGACCTGCTGGTCGCCGCCGGCGACCGGGCCCTGGCCGGGATCGACGACCTCCACGCCGCCCTGGACGGGCTGGGCGAGAACGACTCGCTCTCCCTGACGGTGGTGCGGGGCGTCGACGAGCTGGCCGTCGTCGTGCGCTTGGGCGACGGGGCGGCGGACGAGGGGTCGGCGTGACGGCGGCGACCGCGGTGCCCCGCCCGTACGACGTCGAGGCGCCCCTCGACGCCTACTCCCGCGTCGTCACCGCCGTCGCCGACCGCCTGCTCCCGTCGGTCGCCAGCCTCCGGGTGGTGCGCCGGGTGCCGGGCGGGCGGGTGCCCGCCGGGTCGGGCTCGGCCGTCGTCATCACGCCCGACGGGTTCCTGCTCACGTCGGCCCACGTGGTCGACGGCTCGGCCGGCGGGACCGCCTCGTTCGCCGACGGCGCCGACCACGAGTTCACCGTGGTGGGGACCGATCCGCTGTCCGACCTGGCGGTGGTGCGGTGCACCGCCGACGGGTTGGCGCCCGCCGTCCTGGGCGACGCCGACCGCCTGCGGGTCGGCCAGCTGGTCGTCGCCGTGGGCAACCCGCTCGGGTACGCCGGGTCGGTGAGCGCCGGCGTGGTCAGCGGGCTCGGACGCTCGATGGCGGCGCGGGCCGGCCGCCACACCCGTCTCGTCGAGAACGTCGTGCAGACCGACGCCTCGCTGCACCCCGGCAACTCGGGTGGTGCGCTGGCCGACGCGTCGGCCGAGGTGGTGGGGGTGAACACGGCCCTGGTCGGTCCCATGGTGGGACAGGGGCTGGGGATGGCCGTGCCCGTCAACGCCACCACCCGCGGCATCGTCGCCTCGCTGATGACGGAGGGACGGGTGCGGCGGGCCTACCTTGGCATCGCCGGCGGCACCCGGCCGCTCCCGCCCCGGGCGGCCGGCGTCGTCGGCCGGGAGCGGGGACTGGAGATCGTCTCGGTGGTGGCCGGCAGCCCGGCGGCCGCCGTCGGCCTGCGTCCCGAGGACATCGTGGTCGAGCTCGACGGCGTGCCGGTGGAGGACGTGGGCGACCTCCAGCGCCTGATGGTGTCCGCCCGCATCGCCAGGCCGGTGACGGTCACCGTGGTGCGCAACGGTCGCGTCGAGACCACCGAGGTGACGCCGGAGGAGCTGCGGACCTGAGCGTCAGCCGGCCGGTGCGGCACCGGCCCGGTCGTTCTCGCACCAGGAATCGACCGCCCACGGTCGATTCCTGGTGCGAGAAGCTTGCCCGGCGGGGCCCCGGACCCGGGGTCAGCCGGTGAGCAGCTCCCGGGCGCCGGTGTCGACCGAGGGGTGGCGCAGCTTCGACATGGCGCGGGACTCGATCTGGCGGATGCGCTCCCGGCTCAGGTTCAGCCGCTCGGCGACCTCGCCCAGGCTCTGGGGGCCGCTGCGGTCGAAGCCGAAGCGGAGGCGCAGGATCTCCCGCTCCCGCTCGTCGAGGATCGACAGCAGGCGGTTGATCTCGGCCGGCATCACGGCGGCCAGGACCTCCTCGGCCGGCGAGGCGGCGTCGGGGTCCTGCACGACGTCGCACAGCTCGGCGTCGCGGTCCTCGCCCAGGGGCTCGAACAGCGAGCGCAGCTCGCTCGGGAAGCGCAGGGCCTCGACCACCTTGGCCGGGGTGACGCCCAGCTCGGCCGCCACCTCGTCGATGGTCGGCGTACGGGCCAGCTCCATCTGGAGGCGGGTCTGCGTCTTCAGGACGCGCGCCATGGTGTCGCCGGCGTGGACGGGGAGGCGGATGGTGCGGGCGGTGTTGGCGACGCCCCGCTGGATGGCCTGGCGGATCCACCACGTGGCGTAGGTGGAGAACTTGAAGCCCTTCTTGTGGTCGAACTTCTCGACCGCGTGGATCAGGCCGAAGTTGCCCTCCTGGATCAGGTCGAGGAGGGGCAGGCCGGACGACTGGTAGCGCTTGGCGATCGAGACCACCAGGCGGAGGTTGGCCTGGATGAACCGCTCGGTGGCGCGCTGGCCGGCGAGCACCGCCCGGCGCAGCTCGCGCTTGCGGTGCGCCGTCATGGGGCCGTTGGCGGCCAGCTCCTCGGACGCCGCCCGCCCGGCCTCTATGGCCGTGCCGAGACGCTGCTCGTCGGCCTTGGTCAGCAGCTCGTGGCTGCCGATCTCGTTCAGGTAGACGTGCAGGAGGTCTTCGCTGGAATCGTGGTCTTCGCGGGATGCCATAGTCCGTCTTTTCGTCAGCTGCTTCGAACGCTCCGCCGGTCGCCTCGGGTTCCCGGGCCCGGCGATCGGGCCGGGCGGGGGATCAACGGCACCGGGGGAGCGGAATGGGTCCCGGAGGCACGCACGAGCCGGCGGCTCGACATAAATCTTCCCAGTCGCGGGCGGGTTGTGCCAGCCGGAAACCGTCTCCGGTGTCGTCAAGATGTCTCAAACGAGGCTTTCGAGGGGACCCGGGGCCCCCTGGCGAACGTACCACTCGTAGCCGTACACCGCCGCGAATGCCTCGGTGGGGAGCTGCATCGACGACGTGGTCTCCGGGATCTGGCTGGCGTGGGCGGCCATGGCCCGGCGCTTGACGTCGAGCACGTCCCGCACGTCGACGACCGTCGACACCGCCACGGTGGGGACGCCCAGCGCCGTCCCCGCCAACCCCAGCTCCCGCCGGTGCCCGCCCGCCTCCACCACCAGGTGGGTCTCGACGAAGTGGAGGTACTCCCGGTCGACGGTCGCCTCGTACAGGACGGGCACCGCCGCCCGGGTGACGGCCGCCGTGGCGACCTCCCACACCTTCACGTGGTCGGGGTGCCCGTAGATCCCGTGGTCGTCGTAGGCGACCAGGGCGGCCGCCCGTTCCTCGGTCGCCACGTCGGCCACCACCTCGGCGACGGCGACGGCGTCGGCGTTGGCGAAGGCCCGGGCGTGCCCGTTGTCGGGGTGCCCGGCCATGCCGGAGTCCCGGTAGCCGAGGAACTCGACCCGGGAGACGCCGAGGATCTCGGCCGCCGCCCGGGTCTCGTCGATGCGGTGGCTGCGGAGGCGGTCGTCGTCACCGTCGCCGACCGGGAACCCCAGCTCGCCACCCGTCGCCACGACGAGGACGACCCGCCACCCGGCGGCCGCCAACCTGACGATCGTGCCGCCGGTGAAGATCGCCTCGTCGTCGGGATGGGCGTGGAGGAACACCACCGCCCCGCGGTCGGAGCCGGCCACGCGCCGACCATAGAGCGCGGGACCGGCCGGTTGGAGCCGCCGAGGGAGCCCTGGTTAGGATCGCCGGCCATGACCATCAAGAGCGGAAGCCACGGCATCGGCCCGGAGAACGGGAAGGTGACCGTCAGCACCTACGTCGGCGGCATGGGCGCCAAGGCCGGCCACGACCTCGTCCTCGAGGCCACCAAGTGGCAGGGGACGGTGACGGTGGACGCCGACAACCCCTCGGCCACCACCATCGAGGTGTCCATCGACCCCCGTTCGCTGGAGATCGTCCAGGCGAGCGGCGGCGTCAAGCCGCTGTCGGACAAGGACCGGGGCGACATCGCCCAGAACGCCGACAAGACGCTGAACACGGGCAAGTACCCGGAGATCACCTTCCGGTCGACTGCGGTCAGCGGCAACGCCCCCTCGCTGGCGCTCAAGGGCGACCTCACCGTCAGCGGCAGCACCCGCCCGGTGACGCTCGACGTGACGGTGCAGGAGGCTGCCGGCGAGACCCGCCTCACCGGGCGCACCAAGCTGTCGCACTCCGACTTCGGCATCAAGCCCTACTCCAAGATGGGCGTGCTGAAGATCAAGGACGAGGTGGACGCCGAGGGCAGGGCGACGGAGACCTCGACGTCCACCTCGTCCTTGATCTTCAGCACGCCCATCTTGGAGTAGGGCTTGATGCCGAAGTCGGAGTGCGACAGCTTGGTGCGCCCGGTGAGGCGGGTCTCGCCGGC
>DATLFN010000167.1 GCA_035540975.1 Acidimicrobiales bacterium | reverse complement strand
GCCGGGCCGCCGCCCGCCGGGCCGCCGGCGAGGAGGCCCACCCGCCGGCGGCGCCCGCCCGCCGGCCCCACCGGGCCGTGCCCGGTCGCACCGTCACCCAGATGCACTACGCCCGCCGCGGCGAGATCACGCCCGAGATGGAGTTCGTCGCCGTCCGGGAGGGGTGCTCGCCCGAGAAGGTGCGCCGGGAGATCGCCCGGGGCCGGGCCATCCTGCCCGCCAACGTCAACCACCCCGAGTCCGAGCCGATGGTGATCGGGCGCGAGTTCCTGGTGAAGGTCAACGCCAACATCGGCAACTCGGCGGTGACGTCGTCGGTGGCCGAGGAGGTCGACAAGCTCACCTGGTCCACCAGGTGGGGCGCCGACACGGTGATGGACCTGTCGACGGGGGCGGACATCCACACCACGCGCGAGTGGATCGTCCGCAACTCGCCCGTCCCGATAGGCACCGTCCCGATCTACCAGGCGCTCGAGAAGGTCGACGGTTCCCCCGAGGACCTGACCTGGGAGATCTTCCGCGACACGCTCGTCGAGCAGGCCGAGCAGGGGGTCGACTACTTCACGATCCACGCCGGGGTCCTGCTGCGTTACGTGCCGCTGACGGCCGGGCGCGTCACCGGCATCGTGAGCCGGGGCGGCTCCATCCTGGCGGCGTGGTGCCTGGCCCACCATCAGGAGAACTTCCTCTACACCCATTTCGAGGAGATCTGCGAGATCATGGCCGCCCACGACGTGGCCTTCTCGCTGGGTGACGGCCTGCGCCCCGGCTCCATCGCCGACGCCAACGACGAGGCCCAGCTGTCCGAGCTGCGGACGCTCGGCGAGCTCACCGAGGTCGCCTGGCGCCACGATGTGCAGGTCATGATCGAGGGGCCGGGACACGTGCCCATGCACAAGATCAAGGAGAACGTCGACCTCCAGTCGGAGGTCTGCCACGAGGCGCCCTTCTACACCCTGGGGCCGCTCACCACCGACGTGGCGCCCGGCTACGACCACATCACGTCGGCCATCGGGGCGGCGATGATCGCCATGTGGGGCACCGCCCTGCTCTGCTACGTCACCCCCAAGGAGCACCTCGGCCTCCCCGACCGGGACGACGTGAAGCAGGGCGTCATCGCCTACAAGATCGCCGCCCACGCCGCCGACCTGGCCAAGGGCCACCCGGGCGCTCAGGCATGGGACGACGCCTTGTCGAAGGCCCGCTTCGAGTTCCGGTGGGAGGACCAGTTCGACCTGGCTCTGGACCCCGGCACGGCGCGGGCGTACCACGACGCGACGCTGCCGGCCGAGCCGGCCAAGACCGCCCACTTCTGCTCCATGTGCGGTCCCAAGTTCTGCTCCATGCGCATCAGCCAGGACGTGCGGGAATACGCGGCATCGCACGGCGTGAGCGACGGCGATGCGCTGGAGATCGGCATGAAGGACAAGGCCGTGGAGTTCCTGTCGAAGGGCGCCTCGCTTTACCTGGCCCCCGAATCCCGACAGACCTGACGCGGACAAGGGCGCATGCGGGTGCTGGGGCAGGACCAGGCCTCAATCCCCACCGTTTTCCTCTATCGCTCCACAGGCACCCGCCAATAGGTTCGCCCCTGGTGACGGTGACCCGGTGACCTCGATCCACCCGCCCGTGTCGCCCTCGGGGGAGAGCTCCGGCGAGCCGGCCGGACGGTCCGGTCCCGAGGCGACCACCGAGGGCGACGTGGCCGATCTCCGCAGCGCCCTCGCCGCGGCCCGGGCCGAGCTGGCCGCCGTGAGGGGTCAGGTCGAAGCGACCCGGCTGGAGATGGAGACGCGGCGAGCGGCCTCGGGCCAGCTGGAGCAGCAGCTCACCCGTCTCACGGCCGAGCTGAAGACCGAGCGTGAGGCGCGCCAGGCCGAGCGCCGGGCGGAGGAGGGCCGCTGCCGCGAGCCGGAGGGCCACCTCACCGAGGAGCTCGAGGCCATCGCCGAGCGCCAGGCCCGGGAGGCGGAGCGGCTGGTGGCGGAGCGCCGCGTGCTGGAGGCGATCAGCCGCACGCTGGCCGCCGAGCGCAGCCGCCTGGAGCCCGAGCGGGCCCGCCTGGAGGAGTTGCAGGCCGTCGCCGACGCCCGGGCCCAGGACGCCGAGGCGGCCGCCGCCGCGGTGGCGGCGCAGCGCGACGAGCTGCGGGCCCAGCTCCAGGACCACGCCTCCAACGACGACGCCCTCGAGGAAGAGCTCGCCCAGCTGGACGAGACCCGGGCCGCCCTGGCCGCCGAGCGCCAGCGGTGCGAGCGCGAGCGGGCCGAGACGGCGCTGCTGCGCGAGGAGCTGGACCGCCAGCGGGAGGAGATGGAGGGCGAGCGCCGGGCCGCGGAGGAGGAGCGGGCCCGGCTCGCCGCCGACCGTCGCCGGATCGACCGGGAGCTGGCCGAGGTGGTGCCCCTCCGGTCGCAGGTCGACGCCGACCGGGAGCAGCTGGAGGCCGAGCGTGCCCGGGTGGCCTCCGAGCGCGACGCCCTCAACGCGGCCGAGCAGATCCTCACCGCCGACTTCCGCGACCTCGACGCCGACCGTCGCGCCCTGGAGGCCGAACGCGACCGGCTGGACGCCGGCCGGGCGGACGCGGCCGCCAAGCTGGAGCGGGCCGAGCGCCTGCTCCACGAGCTGAGCGGCGAGCGGGAGCGCCTGGCCACCGAGTCGGCCGCCCTCCAGACGGCGCACGAGGTGCTGACCGAGGAGGAGCAACGCCTCCGGGCCGACCGGCAGCGCCTGGCCGCCGACCAGACCGAGGCGACCCTCCTCCGCCAGGAGGGCGAGCGGGCACGCGCCCGGCTCGACGACGAGCGCTCCGCCTTCGCCGCCGAGCGGGAGAAGCTGCGGGTCGAGCGCCTGGAGGGCCGCCGGCGCCTCCGCCAGCTGCGGGCCGCCGTCGAGTCCGAGCGCCAGGCTCTGGAGGCGCACCGCCGCCGCCTCGAGGACGAGCGGGCGCGCCTCGTCCAGCGCCGGACGGGCACCGCCGTCCCGCCGCCCGCCGCCGTCCTTGCGGCCGCCGACGACGCGCCCGGCGCCGGCACCAACGTCCCCCGCCGACGGGACGACGCACCGTCGCTCCGGCGGCAAGACGGGGCGCTACACGCCCCTTCTTGCCGCCAGACGCCCGGCGCCGCCGCCCCACCGCCCGGCGCCGCCGGGGGCAACGGCTCGGCCGGCAACGGCCCGTCCGGCAACGGCTCGGCCGGCAACGGCCCGTCCGGCAACGGCTCGGCCGGCAACGGCTCTCCCGGCGCCCGCCGACCGGACGACGGGCCGGCGGTCGTCGAGGTGGGCCCGCCCCGTCCACGCTCCCGCCGCGCCGTCGTTCCCCCGGCGGCGCCCACCACCCCGCCGGCGTCGGCCGACGACCGCGGCGGGCGCCGGCGGCGACGCGGCGGGCTGGGCCGCTCCGGCCGGTCGGCAGCCGGGGCCGACGCCTGGGACGCCGCCGACTGACGGGCAGCTCCGCACCTCCGCGCCACGGCCCGGGCGCCGAGGTGCGGGGGAGACGGCGAAGAGCTAGGCGTCGAGCGCCTGGGAGCGGATCTTGGCGACGGCCTGGTTGAGCTCGTCGGCCTCCAGGATGTCGGCCATGACGCCGATCTGGTCGTCCCACACCTCCGGCGGGACGTCGTTGCGGATGTCCTCGTCGAGGACGTGGTACACGTCGAGGCCCAACTGGACCCCTGCCAGTGCACCTGCATATGCGGGATCACCGAGGCGGACCGTCTCCGCCGAGATCTCCGCCGCCTCCGGGTCGGGGGCGCCGAGGATCACGACGACGTTGTCCTTACCGTGGGTCTCCGCCAGCCGGAGGATCGCCTCCTGGCTCTGCAGGTCCATGGCGCCGGACGCCGTTCAGACGAAGCACTCCGTGGCGGTGAACACCACCTGGGCGCCGGCGGCCTCGACGACCTTGGCGATGGCGGGGCCGGATATCCCGTCCCGCTCGCCCAGGGCGACCACCTTCTTCCCGTTCAGGACTCCCAACGTCACTCCTTCCGTGCGCCTGCGGCGGCGCTCAGCGTCTCGTCCAACCAGGCCTGGATCTTCGCCTCGTTGAGGTCGGCGCCGTTGATGCGCGCCACCTCCGTCCCGTCCCGGAACAGCAGGAACGCGGGCAGCCCCATGACCCGCATCTCGATGCAGAGGCGACGGGCCTTGGGCGCCTCCAGCTTCACCGTCTTGAAGTCGTCGCGACGCTCCTCGGCCAGCCGCTCGACGAACGGCATGAGGCTCATGCACGGCCTGCAGTCCGTGCCCCACACGTCGACGAGCGTGGTCCCCTCCGCCACCAGGTCGCGGAACGTCTCCCTGGTCGCCTCCGTGATCGCACCGGCCATGTCAGCTTCCTTTCCCGTTGCGCTCCAGCAGCACGCTCATCCCGTCCGAGAGCTGTGACATGCGGCCGAGGAACAGGCTGCCCTTGGCCAGCAGCAGCACCCGCTCCGCCTCACCGCCGGTGAGCCGCTCGACGGCGTGCGGGAGGTAGCACAAGGAGGATGCCAGATGCCCCTGGGTCGGGGCGAACCCGGGCATGCCCCGCTCCTTGACGAAGCCGGCGATGTCGCCCCGCTCGATCTCGCCCTTCTGGGCGGCCACGGCGGCGATGGTCTTGTAGTTGCGGGCGGGGACGTCGCCGGTGCCCTGGGGCTCGGTGATCTCGGGGTTGTGCAGCTCGGTGGCGTAGTCGTCCACCGACGTCATGGGGATCCCGTTGCGCTTCAGGGGCTCGACGGCGAGGGCCTCCATGATCGCCGGGTTGGACCCGCCGGCGGTGACCCGGTGGCGGCCGACCACGTCGAGGCGGACCCGGGGCGACACCCCGTCGTCGGCCTGGACGAGGGCGGCGGCGCCGCCCAGGACGTCCTCCAGGATGGGCAGGTCGTGGCGGAGGTGCCCCTGGAACTTCATGCCCAGCTTGGCCATCGACCCCCCGGCGATGATCGCCACCCGCTCGAACACGCCGGCGGTGACCAGGGCAGCCGCGGTGACCAGGGCAGGGGCCGGTGCAGCGCAGAAGTTCTTGACGTCCATGCCCGACGCCTCGGACAGCCCCGCCACCTCGGCCACCGCCTTGGCCATGTTGCCGCCGCCCCGCTGGTAGCGGTCCCCGACGGCTTCCTCGCCGCAGCCGATGACGTAGTCGACCGACGCCGGGTCGACCCCGTTGGCCACCAGCAGGTGCAGGAGGGCGAGGGTGGACGTGGCCTTGGACGCCAGGTTGTCCAGCAGCACGGTGGCGGTGAGCGACTCGTCCTCCTCATGGGCGCAGGGGATGGCGCCGCCGACGCGGGTGGCGCCCAGGTACAGCCGGTGGCTGCCCGGCCGGGAGGCGACCTTGTCGACGTCGCCCCTGGCCTTGTCGATGCGGTCGAGGTCGAGGTGCTTGGCCAGCGGGTGGCGGGCCAGCGCGGCCGCCGCCTCGTCGGCCACGTCGGCGGCCAGCGTGACCAGATCGAACCGGTCGACGCAGGCGAGCAGGCCGAGGAACTCGACGTCGGGCATGATCTCGCCGCCCTTGGGCCCGAACCGGGAGACGCCGTCGGGCGGGGCGGCGCTGGTCCACGGGCGCTCGGGCATGTCGCGGGGGTGGACGGCGCCGATGTAGGCCTGGTGCGGCGCGTACGCCACAGCGTCGTCGAAGCCGCGGAGGGCGGCGAGGAACGCCTTCTTGGTCTCCTTGTTCCTGGGCAGCTCCCGCTGCGGCTTGGAGCCGTGGCGGGCGAGGCCGGGCACGTGGGCCAGGACCTGGGTGGCGGCGGTGACGACCGCCCGGCGCTCAGTCACGGGAGGCGGCCTCCTCCATCTCGACGGGGAACAACGTCGGCTTCGTCACGGCGGTGGACACCGCCTCCAGGCACCGCTCCACCAGCCTCCGCCGCCACGCCCGCTCCGCCTCGGCGTCGAGGTTCGGGTCTCCGGTGGGGTAGGGGATGCCCTTGGTCGGCACGATGCGGGGAGCCCCCACCCGCTCGGCGATCGAGGTGAGGTTGCACAGCAGAGCGGTGGGGATGCCGGAGCGCTCCAACTCCTTCGCAAGCGTTGACCCGCAACGCGTCCCGGTGCCTCACGTGGCCGTCAGGAGGGCCGCCTGGACGCCCTGCCTCCTCAGGTCGGCCGCCCACTCCACGCCGAAGCGGCGGGCGTTGGCGATCGACGTGCCGTTGCCGGCGGTGACGAGGTACTCGCCGTGCAGCTTGCCGATGCGCCCCTCCTTCTCCAGCTGGCGGGCCACGTCCAGGGGGAGGATCCGGTTCGGGTCCTCGTTGGCCCACACCGTGGAGAAGCCGCCGTGCACCGACCGGAACTCGCCCGACCGCAGCCTGCTCTTGCCGTCCAGGGAATAGCGCAGCCACCTGGTCGCCCGGGCCGACTCGAGGCCGTCGGGGTTTGACTCCGGCACCAGGGCGCCCTCGGTGACGAGGGCGACCACCGCCTCCGACACGTGGTCGACGGGGGCGGCCGGCGTCACCTGGTCGAAGTTCGGGAGCGGCACCTCGGTGGCCTCCCGGTCGCCGCCCAGGCGGGCCAGCAGGAGGTCGACGGCCCGCTCGGCGCTGTTGCGGTCGGCCATCTCGTTGCGACGCGGGATCTTCCCCACCCGGCCGTCGTCGGGGGTGAGGGGCTCGCCGGCGGCCGCCTTGCGGAGGGCGGCGGCGAGCGTCTCCAGGGTGGCGCCCATGTGGCGGGCCACCTGGCTGCTGGCCACGACGGGGGCGGCGCCCGCCTCGTCCAGGCCGGGGTTGTCGGGGTGCATGCACGCCACCACCGTCATGCCCTCGCGCTGCGCCTCGGCCGCCACCCGGGCGCAGGCCAGGCCGTAGCGCCCGCTGGTGAAGGCGGGGCCGGCGACGACCAGGTCGGGACGGGCGGCCCGGATGAGCCCCAGGATCTCGTCGAGGACCTCGGGACCGCCGGCGTGGTCGTCGCCGCACCACACGGTGGTGACGATCTCGAAGTCATCGCCCAGCAACGAAGCCAGCTTCCGGCCCGGGCCGACGGGCCCGTCGTGGGACGACGGCGGTTCGGACGCCGAGTCCTCCCCGCCCTTCCCGGCGAAGAACTGGTTGATGTAGTGGACGATGCGCGTGGTCACGATCCCTCCTTGCAGTCTTCGCGCCGGCGGCCGCTCCCGCCGCCGCAGGCGGCCGCGCCGGCTGCCGTCCAAGAGGAACGGGCGGAGGCCGGCCGGCTCTGCCGGTCGGCCGGAGCGCCGCCAGCTCGCCGAGCAACCTCTGGTTGCGAGGCGAAACTCACAGGGACTCCCGGCAGGTGAGGTGCCCCCAGCCGAGGGGGCTGAGCGAGCAGTACACCACGGCGGTGGGCACCTCCACCTCGGCGGTGGCCGGCTGGCCGGCGATGTCGAGGGTGTCGTCGCCGAGGGCCGTCTCCATCCCGGGCAGCTGGAGGCGCTGGTCGTAGTTCCCGGTGCTCACCATGGCGGTCGCCTTGGTGGGCGGCACCACGATGGCGGGGCCGGTGCCGTCGGGGCCCGACATCTCGGCGTACAGGGCGACGGTGGGGATGCCGGCCTCCTCCAGGGCGTCCATCTTGAGCGCCATGTCGGCGTCGGCGTTGCCGCCGCCCTCCTTGGTGACGATCACCGCGTCGAAGCCGGCGACCCGGCACAGGCGCGCCGCCGCCGCGCTGACCAGCTCCTTGCTGGTGGAGTCGACGGGCTCGGGTGACAGGACGACGCCGGCGCACAGGAGGTCGACGCCGTGGCGGGCCCGCAGGGCGGCCACGACGGGGTGGTTCTGGAACACCCAGGTGGGGTTCTTGAGGCTCGGGTGGCCCAGCTGGGCGCTGACCACGGCGCCGTCGTCGAGGTCGTTGGGGTCGATCAGGGTGGGCAGGCCCGTGGGCAGGAAGCTCTGCCCGTAGACGAAGACCTCCTTGAACCTCCCCTGGGTCTGGAGGTTGGTGACGGCGGCGACCCGGGGCAGGTCGGGGGAGTCCTCCCGCCTCGGCAACGCGGGCAGGCGCTCGACGTCGTCGGGGTCGGCGTCCAGCGCCGCCTCGGCCAGGTGGGCGGCCAGGGCGAGCGACCCTCGGCGCAGCGCGTCGTACACCTCCTCCCACGCCACGTCGGCGGGGGTGAACTCGACCACCAGGTTGTGGGTCGAACCGAGGGGCGACAGGTCGGCGGCCGGGCCCGACATGTCCACCAAGGCCTCCTGCGCCCGGGGCAGGAAGCCGGCCGTGACGACTGCGGCCCCCCGGAGGACGGTGGTGGAGCCCCGGCCCCGGGGCAGCGGGGGGCCGACGAAGCCGGGGAAGATCCCGCCCCCGCCCGGTCCTTTCGAGCGTGGCTCGACGGCGTCCAGCACCTTGACGATGCGGGTGGAGTCGCCGGGCGACGCCCAGGAGAGGCGGACGTCGGCCAGCGCCGGGTCGGCCATCGCGGTGCGGGCGGCGGCCTCCGAGACGGTCAGGGTGCCGCCCTCGAAGCGGGTGCTCCGGCCGAACCCGACCTCCCGGACCCGGTGGCCGCGGAGCTCGAGGCCACCGTCGTCGCGTGCCTGCGCGGTACCGGCCATGGGCCCTTTCTAGTTCCCGGAGGGGCCGGCCCGGGATTCCGCCGACCAGGTCGGAGCCCACGATCGGCGGCCCGGTGCCGGAGTCAGGGGATGAGCGACTCCTGGGTCTGCGGGTTCAGGTACGGCAGCTTCCGGGCTCCGGCCACCGACCGGCCGACCAGGTCCATGACGTCGACGCCCCGGACGGAGTCGTTGGCGTAGATGCGGCCGTTGTACCAGTACGACGACCAGGCGCGGGCGCCCGTGGGCCGGTAGTAGCCGAGCTCGGCGGCGGCGGGGGTGGCTCCGGCCATGAGGGCGTTCACGTCCACCACGGTGGTCCCGCCGGTGTAGGCCGACGACACCAGCACCTTCCGCCCGTCCCGCAACGGCACGAAGTTGAAGTTGTGCATGGTGCACACCCCCGCCTCCGACCTCGGGATCTTGTAGTTGGCCAGGAAGGCGCCGGTCCCGGCGTCGAGGAACCAGATGCGGCCCTGCAGGTCGTTCGGGTCGACGCACCGGGCCGAGGTCCCGCCGCCGGACTCGTCGCCGAAGGCGACCACCGTGCCGTCCCAGCTGAACGACGCCGAGTGCCACAGGTCGATGTTCGCCGGGTTCACGACGGGATGGTCGAAGCGCCACAGGAACACCGGGTTGGCCGGGTCGGAGACGTCCCACATCTGCGACTCGCTCAGGCAGGCGGCGGCCGCCCTCCCGATCTCGACGAACACGCTGATGTCGTGGCACGCCCGGAAGGCGAACGGGCCACCGGCCAGCGGGTACACGGCCAGCTCGGTCGCCGGGTCGAGGAAGTACCTGCTCACCGTCGCCGCTGCCGGGTTGGCCACCGGCACGGACACGATCGAGACGAACCCGTGGGGGCCCTGGCAGTTCGGGCCGAGGGCCGCTGTCCCCAACGGGTAGGACGAGACGTACACGAGGACCCGGTCGCTCGCCCGGTCGGGCACGAGCGTGTGGGTGTGCGAGCCGCAGTCCGTTCGCACCGAGGCGACGTGGCTCGGCGCCGCCGGGTTGGTGACGTCGAAGATGCGGATGCCCTCCCAGGCGCCCGGCGTCGCTGCCGTGGTGTTCACGCTGCTGCACGTCGGGTTCGTCTGGGGCGTGTCGACCGACTGGAACAGCAGGTTCCCGTACACCGAGACGTCGCCCTGCGGCCCGTTGCAGCGCACGTCGGCGACCTGCACGGGGTTGGCCGGGGCCGAGATGTCGAGGACACGGAAACCGAGGAAGTTGCCGGCGTACGCCAGCTTCCCTGCGAACGCGAAGTCCGACTGCACGGCGTCCGCCGAGCGCGCCAGCGTGGCGCGAGGCTTCATCTTGTCGGAGACCAGTGTGGGCCCCACCGCCCCCGGGCCGGTGTGCGCCTCTTCGGGGTCGTGGGCGCCCGCGGGCGCCGCCGCCATCACCGAAAGCAACAGGACCGTCGCCACCAACGCCTTGCGGACGTGCACCATGGGCCCCCTTCTCGTGGCGGCAGGCGAGATCGCGGACGCGGTGGCGCCGTCGGGGCGCTCAGCCGGCCGAGCCGGCGCCACTGCGAAGCGACCTCGCACGCCGCGAACCTGCCTCGGCGCCCGTTCGGGCGCTTCTGCGCAGTATGCCCGGAGCGCCAGGCGGCGTCCAGGGTGCGGGCCGGCCTCGGGAACCGGTCCACGTCGCGGCCCCGCGGGCGCGGGGCGCCCGTCGGTCCCGGGGACAGGCACCGTTCCGTCGCCGCCGGAGGCACTTCGAGCGCCCAGGGCGAGCGGCCGACGGCGGCACGCGGCCCATTCCACGCCGAGGGGCTTGTCATGGATCGTCCGGCGCTGGGAAGCTGGGCCCCCGGCGACGGGAGGACGAGGATGGGGCGAGCGTTCAGCTGGCGGCGGAGGGCGACGACGTGGGCCGTGACGGCCAGCTGCGTCGTGGTGGGGCTCGGCGCGGCGCCGCCGGCCGGCGCCCGGGCCGGCCAGCAGCCGGTGGCCGAGGGGTCGGGCGCTGCGGCGGCCACGGTGCAGCTGGAGGCGTCGGAGGCCGCCATGGAGGTGATGCGGGCGGGCGGGAACGCGGTCGACGGGGCGGTGGCGGCAGCCGCGGTGCTCGGCGTGACCGAGCCCTTCTCCGCCGGGATCGGCGGCGGCGGGTTCTTCGTGATCCACCGGGCGGCCGACCGGTCCGTCACCACCATCGACCACCGCGAGACGGCCCCGGCGGCCATGCACCCGATGTCGTTCTTCGAGGGCGGCGCCCCGCTGCCCTTCGGGGAGGCCCGGTGGAGCGGCCTGTCGGCGGGCGTCCCGGGCACGGTCCAGGGATGGGCCGACGCCCTGGCCCGTTACGGCACCGGATCCCTGCGCGACGCCCTCCGGCCCGCCATCAGGGTCGCCCGCCAGGGATTCGTGGTCGACCAGGTCTTCTTCGACCAGGTGGCGGCCAACGCCGACTTCTTCGACGACATCACCTCCACGGCCGCGCTGTTCCTCGAGCCCGACGGCACGCCCCCCGACGTGGGCAGCGTCTTCCGCAACCCCGACCTGGCCCGGGCCTACGAGCGCATCGCCCGCCTCGGGCCCAAGGGCTTCTACCGGGGCGCCATCGCCGACGCCATGGTGACGGCCGTCCGGCAGCCGCCGCTGGCCCCGGGGGCCGACCACCGCTGGCGCCCGGGCGTGATGACCATGCGCGACCTGAAGGCGTACGTGGCCCCCGAGCGGCCGCCCACCCGGGTCGGCTACCGGGGCCTGGACGTGTACGGCATGGGCCCGCCGTCGAGCGGCGGGTCCACCGTGGGCGAGGCCCTCAACATCCTCGAGGGGTTCGACCTGGGCGGCACCACCCTGGAGCGGGCCCTCCACCTGTACCTCGAGGCCTCCCGGCTGTCGTTCGCCGACCGCAACGCCTGGGTGGGCGACCCCGGCTACTTCCGCGTCCCCCTACGGGGCCTGCTCTCCGACGGGTTCGCGGCCGAGCGCCGGGCCCTCGTGGGCGAGACGTCGGCCACCAGCCCGGTGCCGCCCGGCGACCCCCGCCCCTACGACGGCGGCGTCCCGGCCGAGGGCACGGCGGCTGCCACGTCCGAGCGGTCCGGGTCCACCACCCACCTCACGGTCTCGGACCGGGCGGGCAACGTGGTGTCGTACACGTACACGATCGAATCGGTGGGCGGGAACGGCGTGGTGGTCCCCGGCTGGGGGTTCCTGCTCAACAACGAGCTCACCGACTTCAACTTCGACTCCACCACCCACCCCAACCGGGTGGAGGGGGGCAAGCGGCCCCGCAGCTCCATGGCGCCCACCATCGTCCTGCGCGACGGCGCCCCGCTCCTGGCCGTGGGGTCGCCGGGCGGGTCCATGATCATCACCACCGTCCTGCAGATCCTGGTCGGCCACCTGGACCTGGGGCTGACTCTTCCCGCCGCCCTGGAGGCACCGCGGCTGTCGCAGCGCAACACGGCGGCCACCGTGGTCGAGCCCGCCTTCCTGGCCACGCCCGAAGCAGCCGCCCTCCGGGCCCGCGGCCACACCTTCAACACCACGGCCGAGATCGGGGCGGCCACCGGGATCGCCTTCCTGCCCGGGGGCCGGGTGCAGGCCGTGGCCGAGGCGCGCCGGCGGGGCGGCGGCAGCGCCCTGGTCGAGAGCCCGTAACACCGTCACGCTCCGCCGTCGGCGGGGACCTTCGACCACGGCGGGCCGGGCCGGTTGCGGGCGACAGGCTGCGGCGCACCACCGCCCCCGGACCGTTCATGCGGCAAGAACGGGCGATATTCGCCCCTTCTTGCCGCACGAACAGGCGACATGGGAGACCGGCGGCGTGACGCCGTCGCGTACCGTGGTCGGCATGACGCCGGCGGCCATGGCACGGGCCGCACGCATGTGAAGCCGGACGAGCAGTCGGCGGCGGGGCACATGGCCGACCGCCACGACCTGATCCGCGTTCACGGCGCCCGGGTGAACAACCTCAGGGACGTCAGCATCGAGATCCCGAAGCGACGGCTGACCGTCTTCACCGGCGTCTCCGGCTCCGGCAAGAGCTCGCTGGTGTTCGGCACCATCGCCGCCGAGTCGCAGCGGCTGATCAACGAGACCTACAGCGCCTTCGTGCAGGGCTTCATGCCGGCGCTGGCGCGGCCCGACGTCGACGTGCTGGAGGGGCTGACGACGGCGATCATCGTCGACCAGGAGCGCATGGGCGCCAACGCCCGCTCCACCGTCGGCACGGCCACCGACGCCAACGCCGTGCTGCGGATCCTCTTCAGCCGCCTGGGAAAGCCGCCCATCGGGCCACCGACCGCCTACTCGTTCAACGTCCCGACCCGGAGGGCGAGCGGGGCGATGACGGTCGACAAGGGCGCGGGCGAGAGGATCGTGGTGCGAGACGTCGTCTACCACGGCGGCATGTGCCCCCGGTGCGAGGGGATGGGGTCGGTCACCGACTTCGACCTGTCGGAGATGTACGACGACCGCCGGTCGCTCAACGAGGGTGCGCTCAGGATCCCGGGCTACAGCATGGACGGCTGGTACGGCCGCATCCTCCGGGGCTGCGGCTTCTTCGACCCCGACAAGCCGATCCGCAGGTTCTCGAAGAAGGAGCTGCGCGACCTGCTGCACAGGGAGCCGACCAGGATCAAGGTCGACGGCATCAACCTGACCTACGCCGGTCTCATCCCGACGATCCAGAAGTCGTTCCTGTCCAAGGACGTCGATGCGCTCCAGCCGCACATCCGCGCCTTCGTGGAGCGGGTGGTGACGTTCACCGCCTGCCCCGACTGCGGTGGCACCCGGCTCAACGAGGCGGCTCGGTCGTCGAGGATCGGGGGGATCAACATCGCCGAAGCCTGCGCGATGCAGATCAGCGACCTGGCCGAGTGGGTGGGCGGCCTGCGGGAGCCGTCGGTGGCGCCGCTGCTCGCCGCGTTGGAGCACAGCCTCGATTCCTTCGTGGAGATCGGGCTGGGTTACCTCTCGCTCGACCGGCCGTCGGGGACGCTCTCGGGCGGCGAGGCACAGCGGACCAAGATGATCCGCCACCTCGGCTCCTCGCTCACCGACGTCACCTACGTCTTCGACGAGCCCACCACGGGCATGCACCCCCACGACGTCCAGCGGATGAACGGCCTGCTGCTGCGCCTGCGTGACAAGGGCAACACCGTGCTCGTCGTGGAGCACGAGCCGGACACGATCGCCATCGCCGACCACGTCGTCGACCTCGGCCCCGGCGCCGGCACGGCGGGCGGCACCGTCTGCTTCGAGGGCACCGTCGACGGGCTGCGGGCCAGCGACACCGTCACCGGCCGCCATCTCGACGATCGGGCCCGTCTCAAGGAGACGGTACGGACGCCCTCCGGCGCGCTGGAGGTCCGCGGCGCGACGACCCACAACCTGCGGGAGGTCGACGTCGACATCCCCCTCGGGGTGCTCGTGGTGGTCACGGGGGTGGCCGGCTCGGGCAAGAGCTCGCTCATCCACGGCTCGGTCTCCGGGCGCGACGGCGTCGTGTCGATCGACCAGTCCGCCATCCGCGGCTCGCGCAGGAGCAACCCGGCGACCTACACCGGGCTGCTCGACCCCATCCGGAAGGCGTTCGCCAGGGCGAACGGGGTGAAGCCGGCGCTGTTCAGCGCCAACTCCGAGGGGGCCTGCCCCGCGTGCAACGGTGCGGGCGTCGTCTACACCGATCTGGCGATGATGGCCGGAATCGCCACCACGTGCGAGGAGTGCGAGGGGAAGCGGTTCCAGGCGTCCGTGCTGGGCTACCGCCTCGGCGGCCGCGACATCAGCGAGGTCCTCGCCATGTCGGTGGCCGAGGCCGGTGAGCTCTTCGGCAGCGGCGAGGCGCGCACGCCGGCCGCGTCCGCCATCCTCCAGCGGCTCGGCGACGTCGGGCTCGGCTACCTCACCATCGGCCAGCCGCTCACGACGCTGTCGGGCGGCGAGCGGCAGCGGCTCAAGCTGGCCACCTCCATGGCGGAGAAGGGCGGCGTGTACGTGCTCGACGAGCCCACGACCGGCCTCCACCTGGCCGACGTGGAGCAGCTGCTCGGCCTGCTCGACCGGCTGGTGGACGCCGGCAAGTCGGTCGTGGTCATAGAGCACCACCAGGCGGTCATGGCGCACGCCGACTGGATCATCGACCTCGGCCCAGGCGCCGGCCACGACGGTGGCCGGGTCGTCTTCGAGGGAACACCGGCCGACCTGGTCGCGTCCCGGTCGACGCTCACCGGCGAGCACCTGGCGGCGTACGTGGGCGCCTGACCGGGCCCGCCGCCGCCCCCGCAATCGAACGGAACAAGATTTGGACCCACCCCAGAGTCGCGGCTAGGGTGACCCCGTGCCAGGCGAGGACGTCATCGACCACGCGGCGCTCCTCCGCCGCCACGGCGTGCAGGTGACCGCCCAGCGCCTGGCGGTCCTGCGGGCGGCATCGTCCGGGCCCCACAGCACGACCGACGACATCTACCGGGCGGTACGGGCGGAGATCGGCGCCATCTCGCGTCAGGCGGTGTACGACGCCCTGGCGACGCTGACGGACAAGGGCCTGCTCCGGCGCATCCAGCCCGCCGGGTCGCCCACGCGCTACGAGGACCGGGTCGGCGACAACCACCACCACCTCATCTGCCGGGCGTGCAACCGGATGGTCGACGTCGACTGCGCGGTGGGCGACACCCCGTGCCTGACGGCCGCCGACGGCTCGGGCTACGACATCGACGAGGCGGAGGTCATCTACTGGGGCCGGTGCCCCGAGTGTGCCGGGGCGAGTCCCGGAACCAGTCATTCGAACGAACGAGAGGAGAGCGACCGACGTGCCTGACCCGAAGGAAGCGACCAAGGACGAGACCGAGAGCATCAGCGAGAGCGAGAACCCGGCGATCCCGGCTCCCGAGCCCAAGCCGCACCGGCCGAGGTCGAACCGGGACTGGTGGCCGAACCAGATCGACCTCCAGGTCCTCCATCAGCACTCGCCCCGCTCGAACCCGATGGGCGAGGACTTCGACTACGCCGCCGAGTTCGCGACCCTCGACCTCGACGCGCTGAAGCAGGACATCTTCGAGGTGATGACGACGTCGCAGGACTGGTGGCCGGCGGACTACGGCCACTACGGGGGCCTGTTCATCCGCATGACGTGGCATGCCGCCGGCACCTACCGCATCGCCGACGGCCGGGGCGGTGGCGGCGACGGCTCCCAGCGCTTCGCCCCGCTCAACAGCTGGCCCGACAACGCCAACCTCGACAAGGCGCGCCGCCTGCTGTGGCCGGTCAAGCAGAAGTACGGGCGGAAGATCTCCTGGGCCGACCTGCTGGTCTTCGCCGGCAACTGCGCCCTCGAGTCGATGGGCTTCAAGCCGTTCGGCTTCGGCTTCGGGCGGGAGGACATCTGGGAGCCCGAGGAGATCTTCTGGGGGCCCGAGGACACCTGGCTGGGCGACGAGCGCTACAGCGGCGAACGGGAGCTCGGCGGTCCGTTCGGGGCCGTGCAGATGGGCCTCATCTACGTGAACCCGGAGGGGCCGAACGGCAACCCCGACCCGCTGGCCTCGGCCCGTGACATCCGGGAGACGTTCCGCCGCATGGCGATGAACGACGAGGAGACGGTCGCGCTGATCGCCGGCGGGCACACCTTTGGCAAGTGCCACGGCGCCGTCGACCCCCAGTACATCGGTCCCGAGCCCGAGGCGTGCCCGGTCGAGCACCAGGGCCTGGGCTGGAAGAACACCTTCGGCACCGGCAAGGGCCCCGACACGCTCACCAGCGGCCTGGAGGGAGCGTGGACCAACGAGCCGACGAAGTGGGACAACGGGTACTTCGACAACCTGTTCGACTGGGACTGGGAGCTCACCACCAGCCCGGCCGGGGCCAAGCAGTGGACGCCGAAGAACCCCGAGGCGCAGGGGACCGTGCCGGACGCCCACGAGCCGTCGAAGCGCCACGCCCCGATGATGCTGACGACCGACCTGGCGCTGAAGCTGGACCCGATCTACGGGCCCATCTCGAAGCGGTTCCACGAGAACCCCGACCAGTTCGCGGAGGCCTTCGCCAAGGCCTGGTACAAGCTGCTCCACCGCGACATGGGGCCCGTCCGGCGCTACCTCGGACCGTGGGTCCCCGAGCCCCAGCTGTGGCAGGACCCCGTGCCCGAGGTGGACCACGAGCTGGTGGGTGACGAGGACGTCGCCGCCCTGAAGGACAGGCTCCTCGCCTCCGGCCTGTCGATCTCCCAGCTGGTCTCCACCGCCTGGGCATCGGCGGCCACCTTCCGCGGCACCGACATGCGGGGCGGGGCCAACGGGGCCCGCATCCGCCTGGCGCCGCAGCGGGACTGGGAGGTCAACCAGCCGGGCGAGCTGGCCAAGGTGCTCCAGACCCTCGAGGAGATCCAGCAGGACTTCAACAGCACGCAGTCGGGTGGGAAGAGGATCTCCCTGGCCGACCTGATCGTGCTGGGCGGGTGCGCGGCCGTCGAGCAGGCGGCCGAGGACGCCGGCCACCAGGTCACCGTGCCGTTCGCGCCGGGTCGCACCGACGCCTCGCAGGACCGGACCGACGTCGAGGCCTTCGCCGTGCTCGAGCCCACCTTCGACGGGTTCCGGAACTACCTCCGGGCCGGCGAGAAGCAGCCGCCCGAGCAGCTGCTGCTGGAGCGGGCGAACCTGCTGACGCTGACCGCACCGGAGATGACGGTCCTCGTCGGCGGCATGCGCGTGCTGAACGCCAACACCGGTCGTTCCCCGCACGGCGTCTTCACCGACCGGCCCGAGACGTTGACCAACGACTTCTTCGTGAACCTGCTCGACGCCGGCACGGAGTGGAAGGCGTCCGAGTCGACGGAGAACGTCTACGACGGGCGGGACCGGGCCACCGGCGAGGTCACGCGGACGGCCACCGCCGTCGACCTCGTGTTCGGCTCCCACTCGCAGCTCCGGGGCATCTCGGAGGTCTACGGGTCCGACGACGCCAAGGAGAAGTTCGTGCGCGACTTCGTGGCGGCGTGGGACAAGGTCATGACCCTCGACCGCTTCGACCGGGACTGACCGAGCGCACCGCAGGGACGACCGGTGGCCGCCGCTCCGGCGGCCACCGGCGCGTCCGGCGCCGGTGGCCCGACCGGACGGGCGAACGGCTCAGGTGACGTCGAGGGTGATGAGGGCGACGTCGTCGTCGCCCGAGCTGACGTTCGCCGCCAGCCACTCGGCTGCCGGCCCGGCGGGCATGGCCTCCGACGCGTCGACGCTCCCCAGGAGGCGGCGCATGCCCTCGTCGATCGACGCCGTCTTCGTCTCGACCAGCCCGTCGGTGAACAGGACGATCCGGTCTCCCACCGCCAGGCTCTCCTCGCTGGTGGTGAAGGTGGCTCCCCGCTCGACGCCCAGCGGGCACCCGGCCCGCGACCGCAGCCAGGCGGCCCGACGCCCCTTGTGCCGGACCACCGGGGGGATGTGCCCGGCGACCGCCCACCGCAGGCGTGCCCGGTCGCGGTCGACGGTGGCGACGCAGCAGGTGGCGAACGGCCCCTCCGGCTCGGCCAGTGCCACGGCGACATCGTTGGCGCGCCGCAGCAGCTCAGCCGGGTCGGTCTCCTCGACGGCGATGGCGCGAATGACGTTGCGCAGCTGCAGCATGTAGCCGGCGGCCTCGGGCCCGTGGCCGGCGACGTCGGCGATCACGAGCACGACCCGGTCGCCGCCCGGCATCACCACGTCGTACCAGTCGCCTCCGATGGGGATCTCGACGCTCGCCGGCCGGTAGTGCACGCCGATGTCGACGCCCGGCAACGTCGGGAGGTGGGCGGGCAGGGCGGCACCCTGGAGCACCTCGGTGGCCGTCCGCTCGCGGTCGGCGACGGCCCTGGCCAGGCGGGCGGCCTCCTCCGTCCGCACGATGGCGGTGACGTCGCGGTAGGCGGCGATGAAGCCTTCGTCGAGGCGGGCGACCTGCACGTCCCAGAACCCCGACCCGGGCTCGCCGCCAGCCCGCGCTCCGCCCTCGCCACCGCCCTCGCCACCGCCCTCGCCGCCGGCGGTCGGATCGGCGTACGGCAGCCGCTCGGCGACGAACGGCTCGCCCGTGGCGACCACCTCCACCACACGTTCCAGGATGTCGGGGTCGCGCCAGGCGGCGTGGAGCTCGTGCAGGCGCGCCCCGACCAGCTCCTCGGCCGGCCGGCCGGCGGCCGCCGCGGCACGGTGGTTCGCGTACTCCACCTCGAAATCGACGATGGCCCCGGAGTCGTCGCGGACGACCCGGGTGATGGCGACGTTGTCGAGCATGGCGTCGAGGGCGCCCCGCAGGCGCCGCTCGGTCCTCCGGCTGGCCGCCGTCTCGGCCTGGAGCCGGTCCTCCCGCTCGGCCTGGGTGGCCAGCAGCTCGGAGATGTCGAGGCCGGTCGTCACCAGGTGGGTGACGGGGGAACCGGGCGTGTGGCGGTCGAAGATGGGGTCCAGGTTGAACTCGACCATGCCGGTGGTGCCGTCGCCCCGGAAGTAGCGGCACACGGCCCGCAGCGACCGGCCCGTACGCACCGCCTCCCTGCACCAACCCTCCACGGTGGCGGACAGCGCCGGGTCGGGCCTCCACCACCCGCAGTCCCAGTACGGCTGGCCGAGGGTCTCGCTGCGGACGAATCCACACCCCTCGATGGCGAGGCGGTTGGCCTCCACCAGGTGGCCGCCGCGGTCGAGCAGGCCGGAGAACAGGACGTGTGACTCGTAGAGAGCCTCGAGCCACTGGGTGAGGACGGCCCCGGAGCGGCTGGGGTCGAACTCGTCGCGCCCGGCTGAGTCCGACCACCGCACGAAGCCTTCGTACCGCTGCATCCCGACTCCTGGTGTCCCGGGGTGCAGTTCCGGCGCCTGGCTCGGTGCGGGGCCACGCCCTGCTCGAGCCGAGTCGTCGCCCGCCCCCCTCCTGCTCAGCGCGAAAACGGTACACCGGGGCGGCGGGTGTGCTGACACGGAGCGCGGTGGCGGTGTTCATGCCGTTCATGACCGACGGCGCCGGAGCCGACTGGATCGGCGGCTGGTACGGGGCCGGCCCCGAGCCCGGGATCGCCCTGCTCTTCACCGTCGCCGGTCTGATCGGGATCGCCGTCACCGCCCTGGCGTGGACCTCGCGCTCGTAGCGGCGGCTGGCGACGACGACCTGAGCGACCAGCCGCCCAGCCGGCCGCGGCAGCCCGGCGCGCACGCGGCGGGCGGGTGATCGGGAACGGCCGTAGCCTCTCGGGCGATGCCTTCCGGGCCTCCGGCGCCGTCGGTGTCGGTCCTCACGGTGACCAGCCGCCCGGGGTCGATCGACGTCACGTGGGCGGCGCTGCGCAACCAGACCGTCCAGGACTTCGAGTGGGTGCTGTGCGACGAGCGGTACGACTGGCGCCACGAGGAGGTGGCCGCCTACGTCGACGACCCTCGCCTGCGCCACATCGCGGCGCCCCGGGCCGACGGAGCGCTGTGGAGCCTGAACCGTTCGCACAACGAGGCCCTGCGGCACTGCCGCGGCGAGCTGGTCGTCAGCCTCCAGGACTACATCTGGGTCGAGGCGGACGGCCTCCGGCGGTTCTGGGACGCCCACCGCGAGCACGGCGGCCGGGCGTTCGTCACCGGCGTCACCGCCACCTACCGGCTCCCGGCACCGGTCCACCGCCTCGACGGCAAGGTCACGATCTTCGCCGAGCCCTTCACCGAGCCGCCCGACCAGCTGGTACGGGTCGACGATAGCCGCTTCCGGTTCCCACCCGGCCGGTCGCCCACCACCGCGTTCGGGTGGGAGCTCAACTGGGCGGCGGCCCCGCTCCAGGCCTTCCACGACGTCGGCGGCTTCGCCGAGGACCACGACCGGCTCTTCTACTCCTACGACAACGTGACGGTCGCGGTCGTTGCCGACCGGCTCGGCTACCGGTTCCTGGCCGACCGCGACAACGTGTGCCGTGCGCTCGACCACGGCGACATCTTCCCCAGGCCCGACGACTGGGAGGACCGCCACGGCCGCCGCGGTGGCTGGGACGCCTGGTACCGGCAGTGGGTGGCCGAGGGTTGTCCCCGCCTTGGTCATCTCAGCCCGAGCGGGCGGGATGCCTGCGCAGCTCCTTGAGGACGCCGTCCAGCGGGGCGGTGGTCACGCCGCACTTGTCGTCCGTGGCGCCGTAGTACACGAACAAGGTGCCGTCCTTCACGACGGCGCCCGACGGGTAGACGCAGTCGTCCAGGTCACCCCTGCGCTCCCACGGCAGCTCGGGGCGGAGGAACGGCTCGGGGAGGCGGGCGACGACCCGGCTGGGCTCGTCCCTGTCGAGCAGGGCGAGGCCGCCGTAGTAGGCGTTGTCGCGGTCCTTGCCGTGGTAGATGGCGAGCCACCCGTCGTCCGTCTCGATCGGCGGCGGCCCGATCCCTGTCTTCACGCCCTCCCACGGCTGCTGCGGCGCCAGCCCCCGCACCTCCTCGGGGTTCCCGCCGGCCGGGTCCATCACCCAGCGGGTGAGGCTGGGTGACGTGGCCAGCCAGATCCCGGCCGGCTCGTCGGTGGTCCTCCACTTCACGTACTCGAGCCGGTCGTTGACGCTCTGGGGACGGGTCAGCATCACGTACCGCCCGTCGAAGCGCTGCGGGAACAGGGCCCAGTCCCGGTCGTCGATGTCGGGGAGCGGCGTCAACAGGCCGAGGCGCTCGAAGCTGGTGAAGTCGGTGGTGACGGCCAGGGCCGTTCGCGACAGCTTCGAACGGGTGAGTGCGGGTACGTCGATCGCCACGTAGGTGACGTACACCGTCCCGTCCAGAACGGTGATGCGCGGGTCCTCCACACCGTGGCGGTCGTACGGGACGTCGGGGCCCGGCTCGAACACCGGACCGGCGCCCTGGCGGGTGAACTCGATGCCGTCGGCGCTCGTGGCGTAGCCCAGCCGGGAGACGTACTCGGGCGGCCGGTCGTCGGCCGACACCGCCCGGTACAGGAGGTGGAACAGGCCGTCGCGGTGGGTCACGCCCGGGTTGAACACGGCGCGGGACTCCCACCACGAGTGGGCCACCGGCCCGAGGATGGGTTGCTCGAACTTGGTGAACAGGCTCAGCGCAGGCCCTGCCTCTCGACTCGACCGCTCCGGCGGGTGGGCGACGGGACCTCGGACGGCCGAGGAGCGGCTCACCCTCGTGCACCCGGTGGCAACGGCCGGGCGACCCGCGTGCCGGCGGCCCCGAGGCCGCCGGCGTACGGTCGTCCAAGCTACCCGGCGTTGGCGCGGGTGGAACCGACGGACGTCCCTGCGCCGCCCTGCGACGCACCCACCGACGGCAGGGCGCGGACGCTCGGCAGGAGCCCGGTACCGTCGACACGACGGCGTCCACGATCGGTGAGGCTCCAGGCAGCGGGAACGAGGGCGGAGGCCGGCGAGGCCGGACGCCGGGTAGCCACGACACCCCGGCGAGCCGCCGGCAGGCCGGCCTCGAGCTCGGGCAGGCCGAGCGAGCCGGGGAGAGCCGCAGCGCCGGCATTCGCATCGGCCGCGCCGGCGGGGCCCTGTGCACCACCTGCGCCGGCTCATCGGGATCCCGCACAAGACGACGCACACCGTGGTGGCGGTCGACGACAAGCGCCAGGTCGGCAATCTGAAGGTGCGCGCCAACGCGTCAAAGCTCAAGCGTCTGCTCGCATGGGCCGCGCCGTTCGGGAGACGCTCAGGAGGCGGGGCGCCACTCCAGCATGACGAGGGTGGCGTCGTCCTCGAGGTGCTCGGCCCGGTGCTCCACCACGGCGGCCACCGTTCGCCGCAGCACCTCGGACGCCACCAGGCCCACGCCGAGGTTGCGCTCCAGGAGGTCCTTCAGGCGATCGAGGCCGAACTGGTCACGCCGGTCCGTGGCGGGGCGCGCCTCGGTGACGCCGTCGGAGTAGAAGACCAAGGCATCGCTGGGCTCGAGCCGACACTCACCGATCTCCGGCTCGAGAATCCCGAGCCCGAGCGGGTAGCAGGGGGGGCACGAGACCTCCCCCACGACTCTGGCGCCGCGGGCGAGGATCGGCTCTGGGTGACCAGCGTTGACCCACCGGAAGCGGCCGGTGCCGGTGTCGAGGGAGCCGATGTGTCCGGTGACGAACGTGTCGCCCTCGAACTCCGACGCCAGGGCCTCGTCCATGCTGCGGGCGATGGCGGCCAGCCCGTCGCCCCGCCGCCGGGCGTGGCGGTAGGCGGCCAGCGCGAGCGTGCTGGCCAGCGCGGCGCGCAGCCCGTGGCCCATGGCGTCGAGCATCAGAAAGCTCAGCGTCTCGCCGTCGAGCGAGTAGTCGAAGCCGTCGCCTGCCACCTCGTAGGCCGGCTCCAACAACCCGGCGATGGCCACCTCGGGGGCATGGAACGCGAGGGGCGGGAGCAGCATGTCCCACTGCATCTCGGCGGCCAGGCTCAGGCTCCGACGCCGGCGGCGCAGCTCCACGAGATCGGTGTAGCGGCCAGCCGTGTGGAGGAGATGGCCGACGAGGCGCCCCAGGTCTTCCGACAGCCGCACGATCTCGTCGTCGACGGACGTGAACCCCAGCTCGAGAACGCCGACGCGCTCGGCCCGCTCTACGAGGGGCGCCCATACGCGCCAGCCGTTCGGCGTCTCGGCCCAGACGACCTCCTGGCGCTGGAATGCACGGCCCGCCATGGTGCCGGCCACCCCGACGCCCTCGGGTCGATCTTCCAGCAGGTCGGTGGCGAGAGCGACGGGCTGCAGGGTGAGCTGCTCGTAATCGACGACATAGATCACCAGGTGGTTCCCGCCGGCATCGGAGATAGCCGCGGCCACGTCGGCGGCGAGGAGGTCCGGGGGCGTGAGGTTGGCGCGCTTCAACAGCTCACTGATGATTCCCGCCCGCTGCACCCCGGGCAGCCTACGAGGGGTTCCCCGGCCCGGCTGGGTCGCTCACTGGCGGCCGGTCCCAGCGCCTCCTGCGGCCCACGCTTCGTGCGGTTCGAGCGCTGATAGGTAACCACTCACCCTCGACATGTGGGTGAACGTGCGGAGGACCCGCGTGTTGTAACCACACGCTCGGGTCCGGCACACAGAGGTGGTCGTCCGGCCCCCGAAGGGAACGACGGGTACCGTCTGGACACGAGCAATCATCGCTCCTGTCCCGTTTCTGCTCGCGTTGCCGCCTCGGCGTCCGGCGCTGAGCACGTCAGCTGGCGCCACCGGCGGACACTCCGAGCCCGGCCTCCCGAGCCACGACGATCGCTTCCGGCCGCCCCGCCACCCCTAGCTTGGCGAAGACGGTTGAGATCTGGTTGCGCACCGTCTTCACGCTGAGGAACAGCGTACGGGCGATGGCCTCGTTGGTCAGCCCCCGGGCGACGAGGACGAGGATCTCGCGCTCGCGAGCGGTGAGCTGGGGGAAGGCGGGCTCGGGTGGCCGGGCATCGGCCGCGACGAACCCCACGACCCGGCGGGCGACGGCGGGGTCGAACACGGCCTGCCCGCTCGCCGTCGCCTCGATGGCCCGGAGCAGCTCGCCGCGGCGCGACTCCTTCAGCACGTAGCCCCCGGCGCCGGCCCGCAAGGCGGACACCACCGAGGCGTCGTCTTCGAACATGCTCAGGACGAGGACTCGTACCTCGGGGTGGGCGGCGACGATCCGGCGCGTGGCCTCGATGCCGTTGATGCCCGGCAGGTTCAGGTCCATCACGACGACGTCCGGGAGGTACTCCCCGACGGCCTCCACCGCCTCCTCACCGGAGGAGGCCTCGCCGACGACCTCGAAGCCAGAGGCGTGGGCGACCACGGCGCGCAGCCCCTCGAGGAACACAGGGTGGTCGTCGACCAGAAGCACCCGGACGGGCCGAGCGTCGGCGGCGCTCACGGCGCCACCGGCAGGTTGGCCCGCACGACGGTGCCGCCGCCGGCACGCGGCTCCACGCGGCAGTTCCCCCCGAGCTCGGCCGCACGCTCCCGCATGGACGCCAGGCCGACACCCGGCTGGTGGCTCGAAGGGACGCCCACGCCGTCGTCCTCTACGGTGATGCCGAGGGACCGATCGAGCTCGAGCCGCACCCGGCACGTCGACGCCTGGGCATGGCGGCAGGCGTTCGTCACCGCCTCCATCACGATCCGGTAAGCGGCGAGCTCGACGGCCGGAGGGACGCCTGAGAGCTCGCCGGTGGCGGTCACCGACACCTCGAAGCGGCATCCGCCCGTTTGGTGTGCGAGAAACGACGCGCTCTGCTCGACCGCGGCGACGAGACCCAGCTGATCGAGCACCGGTGGCCGCAACTCGTCGACCAGGTGGCGGATGTCGCCTACCGCGAGCTGCATCTGCCCGCTCACGCGGTCGAGGACGGCCTCGGCCGCCGCAGGGTCGGTTGCGACAAGGGTTCTCGCCACGTCGAGCTGGAGGGTTACTCCGGCCAGCGTCGGGCCCAGGCCGTCATGGAGGTCACGCCGGATGCGCAGGCGCTCCTCCTCCCGGGCGGCGACCAGTCGCGCCATCGAGCGTCGAAGCGACGCCGTCTGCGCTGATGCCAGGACCCCTGCGGCGGGGACGGCGAGGACGGCGAGGGCGACGACGAGCTGGGCGGTGGAAGATGCCCCATCGTCGCCACGGTCGACGCCCCACACCATGGCGGCGAGAGCGGTGGCCGCGCCGGCGCCCGCCAGCCAGTAGAGCGGTCGCCGCTCCGAGTCGGCGTGCGTCCGCGCCCGGCGCAGTACGGCCGCGGTCCCGATGGCGGCGTTGGTGGCCACGAGCAGCCAGCTCAGGTCACGGACCGACCGCACCGCGCTGCCGGCGGGGTCGAACCCGAGCGGGTTGCGGGCGATGGCGTACTCCCCGTGGAGGGGGCCGGGCGTCAGCGCGTGCAGGAGCGCCAGCAGGACCACGTCGAACGCGGCGAGGCGGGCGGCCGACCGCCAGCGGGAGGACGGCAGCGCCCCGTCCGGGTAGAGGAGCAGCGCGAACGCCAGTCCGAACGAGGCCCCGGCCCACCACGTCCAGGCGCCGAGCCAGGCGGCCCAGCGGCCGCCGGGCAGGGCGCCCGGCTTGGTGATCAGGCCGTAGGCGGCGTATTCGCTCGTGAAGGCGCCGAACGCGACGGCCCCACCAGCCGCGAGGAACGCCCAGCCGCTGCGGTTGCGGGGGCTGCGCAGGGCAGCGGCCAGGCCGATGGTGGCGATGGCGAAATAGCCGGCGCCGGCGACGAACTCGAGGCCCCCCGTGGTGGTCCCGCCGGTGGACGGGGTCGAGTAGTTGCCGGCGAGCAGCACGGCGTTGAGCAGCGTGAACGCCGCCGTCGCCGCCCACGCCACCCAGGCGATCGGACGGAGGGGGAGCTCCGGGCGGGACACGGCCGACGCCTCGGTCGCCGGGTCGGCAGATGGCCGCGGCCGGACGGTCACCTGCCTCACGTCACGAGACGCTAGCGCCGCCTACCGCCACGTCCACGGGCTTCGCAGCGAGAGGCGGCGCCGGGGCCGGCCGAATTTCCCACCCGATTCGGGACTGCGGTCCCATGACTGCGGGATCACAGGCCCTCACCATCGGTTCCGGGAGCCTCGCTCGGGGGTTCCAGGGACGGAGGACATCATGAGCGGGAAGATCATCCAGCGCCTCGGGCTGGCGGCGGTGACGACGGCTGCGGTGGTGATGGCCGGCCCGGCGGCCTCGGCGTCGTCGGCGCCGATCCCGAAGGCCGTGCAGGCGTCGAAGGGGTGGGTCGACTTCAACGGTGACGGCAGGGCCGACTACTGCCGGGTCTCCGACTACAACTACCTGAAATGCACGGTCTCCACCGGGACGGGGTTCGGCACGACGTACTCGTCGCCGAGCGCCGTCGACCCGGGCTACAGCGCCGGACGGGCCTGGGCCGACGTGACCGGCGACGGGAAGGCGGACTACTGCCGGGTGGTGGGCGTGACCGACAAGTACCTGAACTGCACGCCGTCGACCGGGACGGGGTTCGGTGCCACCTTCGGGTCCGGACCAGTTCAGGCGGGCTACGACGCCGGCCGCGCCTGGGCGGACGCGTCCGGGGACGGGAAGGCGGACTACTGCCGGGTGATCGACCACTGGGGCCCCGCCCTGCGCTGCACTCCGTCCACGGGAACGGGGTTCGGCACGACGTTCGGGACCGGCGGGATCGATCCCGGCTACGACGCCGGTCGGGCCTGGACCGACGTCACCGGTGACGGGAGGGCCGACTACTGCCGGGTCACCGGAGGGTGGGACAAGTTCGTGCACTGCACACCCTCCACCGGCTCCGGATTCGGAACGACGTTCGGCTCCGGCAAGCTCGACCCCGGATACGACGCCACCCGGGCGTGGGCCGACGTCAGCAAGGATGGTCGTTCCGACTTCTGCCGTGGTGTGGGGAGCAACAACAGGATCGTCTGCACCCTGTCGAACGGCTCGAGCTTCGGCTCGGACATCTCCAGGTACCTCGACGTCGGCTACGACGCCGGGCGGGGCTGGGCCGACCACAACGGGGACGGTACGGCCGACTTCTGCCGGGTGGTCGGGCCGTGGTGGGACCTGAGGCTGCGCTGCGACCTCGCCTACGGGTCGGGCTTCTCCACGGCCTACACGTCGGCGGTGGTCGATCCCGGCTACGACGACACCCGAGGGTGGGCCGACTTCGACGGCGACGGGCGGGCCGACTACTGCCGCATGGTCGGCGGCGACTACAAGAATCTCCAGTGCACCGTCTCAAGCGGCTCGGGCTTCGGTACCACCTACACCTCCGGCGTCATCTACCCCTGATCGGAACGGGGCGGCTGGCGGCGCACCTGCGCTCAGCCGCCCCAACCCGCTCGGCACCCTGGGCCGCTGCCCGGACCAAGCGGCCCCCCAAGGCCCCCTCCGCTCTCGCGCGGAGGGGGCCTTTGCTTCCTGCTGCGCGCCACCTCCAGGAGGGGCAGCCGGCGCCGCCGGCCGAGGACACCGCTCGGGTGCCCGTGCATCGCATGCCGGCGACGGTCGCGATGGTGCTTGGGATTCGTTGCGGCAAGAAGCACGTCTGGCGTGGAGCCGCCCGACGAACAGTGCGTCAACTCGCCCGAGAACAGTATCGAAGCGGCGCTCGGTAAAGATCCGCGACGAGAAGTCGCCGACAAGTCCATCCGCCTGGTGGCAGCCTCACCACCACGGCGTCGGCGACGGCCAACGCCTCGGTCAAGGCCGGCGGCGACATCGTCAAGGCCGTGGACACCCAGATCACCACCGCCCGCGGCGTGGTGGCAGCCCAGGGCGACGCGGGCTCTCCGCGCTGACCCAGGTTCGCACCGACCTGCCCGCCACCATCACCGCTTCGGTGAGCGGCGGCGGCGAGACGACGGCCGGCCCGGCCGTCCCCTCGACGAGCACCGGCGTGTCGGCCACCCGCTCGGCCAGCGGTTCGGTGAACGGCTCGGCGTCGATCCCGCCGGCCTCGGCCAACCTGGTGGGCTCGGCTACGGGCTCGGTCAGCGCCCTGCTGGGCGGCAAGTAGCACCCCGCAGCTCACCTCCACCTCCACCTCCGCCTCCACGGCAACGGCGGCCCCCACGGGCCGCCGTTGGCGCGCGGCGGCACGCGCATGCTGCGCCGGCCTCGCTGGTCCGGTGGCGCTCACCGAGTCGGGTCAGCATGACGCGGTGGACGCGCGGGATAATGCCCGAGGGAGGCCACCGTTGCGTCGGCTCGGCTGTGACCTTCCGCACGCATCGTCACGGCTTTCATCGCCGGCGCCTCGTAGGTACCGCCCGCGAGGGGGCGATCTGCGCTGTCCCGGCCTGGTAACGACCCCGCTGCTTGCCAGCATTATCGGGCGGCCGACCAGCTGCACCCGGCCGAACATCGGGCGCGGGCTCATCGGCACGCCCTACGCCCACGCGACGACGTGCGCGCGAAAGGTGGGTTCTTGAGGTCGTGCTGCGATGCGACCCCGCCAGGTCAGTCAGTGCGGCTGGAGCGTCACCGCAGCGATGCGACTACTGCTGCCGGCGCGGGCGAGGCCGTGGTTCGGCGGTGATGTCGGCAGGGTCGGTACCCATCGTCGCCGAACGGCCGTGTTCATCGGGAGCGGGGTCGGGCCGTCCCAGCAGATATCCCTGGGCACACTGAACGTCGAGCGAGCGGAGGGTGTCGAGCTCTTCGCTCGTCTCCACCCCCTCGGCGATGATCATGGAGTCGATGTCGGCGGCGAAGTTGACCAGGGCGGTGGCAAGCGCCCGCCGGGCCGGGTCGGCGTTGATCCCCCGCGTGAGGCCCATGTCGAGCTTCAGGATCTCGGGGCGGAGCCGGAGGATGTGTTGCAGACCGGCGTAGCCGGCACCGGCGTCGTCCACGGCCATACGGACGCCGTGGCGGCGCAGACCGTCGAGCGCCTCGAGCACAGGCTCGTAGCAGTCGATCCGGTCGTGCTCGGTCAACTCCAGCACGATGCGCCCCGAAGGTCCCCGGGCGACCAGGTCGCGCAGCTCCGGTGCCGCCGCAGTCGACGGCGAGACGTTCACGGACACGAAGGTCTCCACGGAGAACCGGTCCACCGCCGCCAATGCCGCTCGGACCGCGGCCAACTCCAACTCGGTCCCCAGTCCGACCTCGGCCGCCTCCGCGAACCACTCGTTCGGGGGCCGCCGCGGCGCACAGGCGAACCGGGCCAGGGCCTCAACGCCCACCACCTCGTTGGTGGAGAGATCAGTGATGGGCTGGAACACCATCCCGAGCACGTCACCGGCAAGGGCACCCTCCACGCGCCGCCGACGCACCGCCCGCTCGGTTCGCTCAAGGCGCTCCCGCTCCGTGCGCTGGTCCAGTTCGCTTCGCAGCTCGTCGTTGTGCCGGCGCACGCTGTCGTACAGGATGCGGGTCTCGATCAGATTTCGGACCCTCAGGACCACTTCGGTGTGATCGAACGGCTTGATGAGGAAATCCTTGGCGCCGGCCGCCAGGGCGTCGTCCCTCGCCGCGGAGCGCACATCACCGGTGAGCACGATGACCGGAAGGAACTCGCCCTCGGGGAGCGTCAGCCGCAGCTGCCCGAGTACCTCCAGGCCGTCGAGCCTCGGCATGTGGAGGTCGAGCATCAACAGATCAGGCTGGAGATCGAGGCAGGCGCTCACCGCCAAGGAGGGGTCGGTCAGCCCGTGGACCGTTCCCACCCCGGCACGCTGCAGGACCCGCTCCAGCAGCGTCACGTTCACCGGGTCGTCGTCGATCACGAGAACGGTTGCTCCGGCCAAGGCGTCACCGGCCAGCGGAGTCCAGGTCGTGGGTGCCAATCTCGTCCATCCTGGGTGCCTGCGCTCAGTCAATTCCACCCTCCGATTGCCTGATCCGATCCATCAGCGGCTGCGTCGCCGAACCACCACGGACCGGCGCGCCGGGCAACGTGCTCGACATTGCCTTCCGCCCAGCTTGAGATGCCCGACACCCGCGTCCTCCGGCAAATCCAGGTGGGCGGGCGTTGTGCCAACACGTGGCATTGCTGCGGGACGGCCAGATCGAGATGGTCACGGATGAGGCCCTCAGCAACGTCGCCAGCACGGGACCGCAACAGCCAGAACGCGTCGCTTCCTGACCACGGCGTTCGCGGCGAGCTGCACTCACCTGGGTAGCTCAGGAAACGCCGCTCGGAGGGCCGGCCGGACGCAGTCGGCTTCAGCTTCTAGCCGCAGAAGCACCTCGGCTCCGCCGACCAGCTCCTGGCTGACGGCGGCAACCTCGAGCTCGCCGCACAGCGCGGCCAGCCTTGATGCGCCCAAGGTGGCGCTGATGCCCCTCAGGCTGTGACACGTCGTGGACACCAGAGCGCAGTCGGCGACTTCGATGCCGCCCCGCAGCTGTTCAAGAAGGGCGGCGGTGCGGGCGCTGAAGTTCTCGACCAACTCTGCCATCCCCTGACTGTCCAGCTCCCGGAGCCCGGCAACCACGCTGGGATCCAGAACGTCGGAGCCGTCGGGAGAAGCCGGGCCGTCGCCGTCGGCTCGGGCGCGGGCGCGGGTCCCGGGGGTGGGCACGCCCGTTCGCGTCCAGCGCGAGACGACCGCCACCAGCTCCGCCTGGCGAACCGGCTTGGCCACGTAGTCGTCCATCCCGGCGGCGAGGCATTGTTCGCGATCACCGACCATGGCCCCGGCGGTCATCGCGATGATCGGCGTGCGGCGATCGTCTCCCTCCAGCGATCGGATCGCTCGCGTCACCTCGAAGCCATCCATGGTCGGCATCTGGCAGTCCATGAGGACGGCGGCATATCGGACCCGCGCCACGGCTTCGATGGCATCCTTGCCGTTGGCCGCCACATCGACCCGGTGGCCTTCGTGTTCGAGCATCTGAACGGCCACTTCTTGGTTGACCACGTTGTCGTCGACGACCAAAAGGTGCACACCCACGTCCGGGCGGGGCCGGGTGGGGGGCAATGTGGTGGCCGTAGGCGGGACCGACGTCCCTTCGAAGCCGGCGACGGTGGCGATGCAGTCGTGAAGCGCCGATTGGCGCACCGGCTTTGTGAGGAAGGCGTGGATCCCGACCGAAGTGGCCAACCCCCGGTCCTCGTTCCGGCCCAGGGAGCTCAGCATGACCAATCGGGTCGCCGCCAGGCTCGGATCGCGAACTATGGCCCTTGCCAACCCGACGCCGTCCATCCCGGGCATGTGGTTGTCGAGGATCGCCACAGAGAAGGGCTCGTTCTGGTAAGCGGCGCGTCGGAGGGCCTCCAGCGCCTCGTACCCGTCCGCCGCGCTGCTCGTGTCCACGCCCCAAGCGCGAAGCATCTGCACGAGGATGTCGCGGTTGGTGGCGTTGTCGTCCACCACCAGGACCGACAAGCCGGCCGGGTCGCCCTTCCGGGTCGGGGGGAGACTATCGATACTCCCGGCGAGATCGAAGGGCACGGTGAACCAGAAGGTGCTGCCGCTGCCCGGAACGCTGTCCACGCCGATCTGGCCACCCATGAGCTCGACAAGTTGCTTGGAGATCGACAGCCCCAGCCCGGTGCCTCCGTAGGTACTGGTCGACACATCGCCCTGGGAGTAACTGTCGAAGAGCTCAGTATGGGCTCCGGGGGCGATGCCGACGCCGGTGTCGGTGACCTCCACCCGCACCTCGACGCCAAGCTCCGACGCCCGTACCAGGTCGACCCGAGTCACGATTTCACCCCGCTCGGTGAATTTCAGGGCGTTTCCGATGAGGTTGACGAGGATCTGTCGGAGACGTCCGCCGTCTCCCCGCACGACGGCGGGCAGGTGAGGGTCGATCACCACGATCAGCTCGAGGTCGTTCTCATGCGCCCCGACGGCCATGAGCTCGGCCACTTCCTCAACGGCCGCCCGTAGCTCGAAGTCGGCGGTCTCAAGATCCATGCGACCGGCTTCGATCTTGGAGAAGTCCAAGATGTCGTTGATCACCGTCAGCAGGCCCTCGGCCGATCGGAAGACGGTATCGGTATAGTGGCGTTGTTCGGGGCTCAGGTCGGTCCCCAACAGGAGCTGGGTCATGCCGAGCACGCCGTTCATCGGGGTGCGGATCTCGTGGCTCATGTTGGCCAGGAACTCGGACTTGAGCCGGGTGGCCTCGGTGGCCGCCGCCGTTCGGGCAGCCAGCAGGTCGGACTTGAGGCGCGAGGCCTCTGTGGCCGAAGCGGTTCGAACGGCCAGAAGCTGGGCCTTGAGCCGCGAGGCCTCCGTGGCCGAGGCCGTCTCGGTGGCGAGCCGCTCCGCCGTCACCCGGGACACCTCGGTGGCCGACGCGGTGTCGGCCGCCAGCGTCTCCGCCGTCACCCGGGACTCCTCGGTGGCCGACGCCGTGTCGGCCGCTAGCCGCTCCGCCGTGACCCGGGACGCCTCGGTCGCCGACGCGGTCTCGGTGGCCAGACGCTCCGCCGTGACCCGGGTCGCCTCCATGGTCGACGCCGTCTCCGCCGCCAGCCTCTGCGCGGTGACCCGGAAGGCCTCCTTGACCGAGGCCGTCTCCGCCGCCAACCTCTCGGCGGTGACCCGCGACGCCTCCATCGCCGACGCCGTCTCGGCCGCCAGTCTCTCGGCGGTCACACGGAAGGCCTCGGTCGCCGACGCCGTCTCGGCCGCCAGCCGCTCGGCGGTGGCCCGGGACGCGTCCATCGCCGTGGCCACCGCCCGCCGGGCCAGGAGCCGGACCTCGAGTTCGTCCATGACCAGGGCGGCGAGGTCCTGCAGAGTGGCGGCCTCGGCCAGGGTCACCCGGCGGGGCTGCCTGCCCATCACGGCCAGTGTGCCGACGTGGTGCCCGTCCGCCGTGACCAGCGGCACCCCGGCGTAAAACCGGACCCCGGCGCCTCCGACCACCAGCGGGTGGGCGAGGGTGCGGGGGTCGGCGGCCGCGTCGGGAACGATCCACAGGCCGGTCTGCAGGATGGCCGATGCGCACAGCCCGGGATCGCGTGGAGCCTCTGCCACGTCGGGCAGGCCGTGGTGGGACTTGAACCAGATCCGGTCGGTGTCGACGATGCTGATGACGGCGATGGGGAGATCGAACAGCCGTGCCGCCAGCGCGGTGATGCGATCGAACGCCGTGCCAGCGGCGGTACCGAGGATGCCGTATCGTCGCACCGCGGCGATGCGTTCGTCCTCGTCGTCGGGCCGCAGGGGAGCTTTGATGGGTGTCACCGCCGAAGCGCCGTTGTCGCCGGCATCGCCCGGTCCATGGTGAACCGGTGCGCCGCTCATCGGGGATCCGGGTGCTTGGTCGACACCTGTGGGAGAGCAGCGGGCACAGCGTCGGGGGGATTGGTTTCGCGCCGAGTCTCGGGCCGGAGCCCCCCGCGACGGCGACGCATCGCCCCGTTGACCCGGCTTGCCAGGTTGCGGGGCGAGAACGGCTTGGTGATGTAGTCGTCGGCTCCCGAGGAGAATGCCTCCACCTTGTCGGCGGCGCCGTCGCTGCTGGTGAGCATCAACAAAGTGCTCGCCGCAGTTGTCGGCTCAACCCGCAGGGCGCGACACAGCTCCAGGCCGCTGATGTCCGGCAGGACCAGATCGAGAAGGACGCAGTCGGGACCGACGAGCTTGGCCGTCCTCAGTGCGCTGAGGCCATCGGCCGCCTCATGGACCTCGAAGCCGACAGCGGTGAGGCTCATGAGGGCGAGCTGGCGAACCTCAGCGTCGTCGTCGACCACCAGGATCCGTTCAGGACGAGAGGCCTGCGAGGCTTCTTGCGCCGTCTCCCCGCCGAGGCCATGGGCTACGCCCAGGTTCAATAGGGTATCGATCGCACAGGGCGGCCCGGGCCGGGCGAAGTAGTAACCCTGGGCCTGCTCGCAGCCGAGCGTGCGCAGCCGCTGCAGCTGCTCGGCGGTCTCTACACCTTCGGCCACTACCGACAGCTCGAGGGCATGGGCCAAGGCGATCACTGCGGCCACGATGGCGGAGTCGTCGGCGTCGCGTCCCAGGCCATCGATGAAGGATTTGTCGATCTTGAGCTCGTGGAGCGGGAAGCGCTTGAGGTGGGCCAGCGACGAGTAGCCGGTGCCGAAGTCATCGATCGACAACGCCACGCCCAGACCAGCCAGCTCACGAAGGATGGCCACGGAACCCTCGATGTCGTCCATCAGGAGACTCTCGGTGACCTCGACGCACAGTGCCTGAGCCTCGGCCCCGCTGGCCGAGAGCGCTCCGGCGACAACCTCCACCAGTCCTGGTCCGAACTGCCGGGCCGACACGTTCACCGACACCTGAAGGACAGGCCGGTCAGGGAAGGACCGCCGCCAGCGCGCCGCCTGTCGGCAAGCCTCCTCGATGACCCATGCCCCGATGGGCACGATGAGCCCCGTCTCCTCGGCCAGGGGGATGAACTCGAGCGGCGCGACCATCCCCCGCTGCGGGTGCTGCCACCGCAGCAGCGCCTCCGCCCCCACGATGCGGTCGGTGTCGAGCGCCACCTTGGGCTGGTAGTGCAGGCGCAGCTCCCCGCCGGCAAGGGCCTGGCGGAGAGCTCGCTCGGTCTCGTCGCGTTCGCGATCGAGCTCAACCAGGTCGGGCGCGAATACGACGTGGGCGCCGTCGCCGCGGTCCTTGGCCAGTCGCAGAGCGGTCTCGGCCTGCGCGATGAGCTTCGAGACGTCCGTTTCGCCGGGCGGGGCGAGGCAGACGCCGATCCCGGCGGTGAGCAGCACCGCGCCTGTGTCCAGCGCGACGGGCAACTGGAGCAGGTCGGCGACCCGGCGGCACAGGTTTTCGGCCACGGCGGGGTCGCGCACGCTGTCGCAGAGGACCATGAACCTGTCGCCCCCGAGGCGGGCGACGGTGCCGCCGTGACGGACGACGGTGTCCCAAGGGCGAAACACCGTACCGAGCCGATTTGCGACCTCCACCAGCACAAGGTTCCCGGTCTCGTGGCCGAATTGGTCGTTCACCCGGTGGAACCGATCGATGTCGACGACCAACAACGCCGTCGACCAGCCGCCGTTGCCAGCCGCTCGGTCCAGCGCGGCGGCCGCCCGGCCGGCGAAGTGCTGCCAGTCGGCGAGGCCGGTGAGCGGATCGTGCAGGCCCGCACGGCCCTCATCCGGCGACGCGCCGGCGTCCAGGCGATCGGTGGTTTCCTGGACGGTTCCGTGCATCCGCACCGGCGCACCGGCCGCGTCGACATCCACCGCACAGGTGGCCCGGATCCAGCGTTCCGGGCCGTCGGACGCGCTGAGCGGAGAGTAGAAGGCACACGGCCGGCCATCAACGAAGGTGGCCCGCACCAGCGCTTCGGCTCGGGCACGGTGGGCGGGGTGGAGCCGTCGGTAGAACGCCTCGTAGCTGGGCGTGATCTCGTCGGCGCACACGTCGAGGATTCGGTACAGGTCGTCCGACCAGGTGACCGCTCCGGAGGCGACGTCCCACGCCCAGTGACCCAAGCGAGCCGGTCGCTGTGTCTCGCTCGGCTGATACTCGGTGTCCTGTTCCGACCCAGGTTGCGTCATGGGCGGCGGCCCTTCATGTGGCACTCGTATCCGTCCGCCGACCCGATCACAACTTGGGACGGTCCTCGGGAGGCACGATAAGCGCGGCCTCCGGTAACACCGGTTCCGCCGAAACGGGTCAACAAGGGCGTGTGGCTGTTGATGGTCCAGCCCCAAGCCCTCGGGCTTTCCCGGCCCCGACCCTGTTGGTACGAAACACCGATACACGCTTCCGATTCCACCGTGGCACCGCCACCTCGTACCCATCGATCCGCGTTCTCACCACAACCGGGCAGATCCGGTGTTTCGGCCTTGGTTCGGGATCGTAGCATGGCGAACAGACCTGTCTTCCTGCACCTAGGTCTGCTATCTATAGGCCGTGCGCTCGTCGCGAAAGGTTCGAGTCAGACCGTGAACCTCTCCCCTCGAGAGCGCGTCCTCGAGACGGCCTACGACCTGTTTTCCCGGCGGGGCGTCCGTGACGTCGGCGTCGATGAGGTCATCGAGCGCGCCCAGGTCGCCAAGTCGACCCTCTACCATCACTTTCCGTCCAAAGAACAGCTGGTCCTGGCCTTCCTGGACCTCCGCGAGGAGCGGTGGACGCTGGCCTGGGTAGAGGCCGAGGCCAGGACGCGGGGATCCACGGCGGAGGAACAGCTGCTCGCCATCTTCGACATCTTCGACGAGTGGTTTCACCGTGCTGACTTCGAGGGCTGTTCCTTTGTGAACGTGCTCCTCGAGATGGGTCCCGAACACGCCCTCGGCTCCGCCAGCGCCCGGCATCTCCACCACATCCGTCGGATCGTGCGCCGCCTCGCCAAGGAGGCAGGCGTGCGCGATCCGAGTTCGTTCGCCCACTCCTGGCATCTGCTCATGAAGGGATCGATCGTGTCTGCCTGCGAAGGGGACCTCGAGGCTGCGCGGCGAGCCAAGAGCATGGCCTGTCTCCTCCTGGAAGCGCATCGGTAGACAGAGCGTGGTCTCCGTGCCATTCCCCCACCCCGACTCACGTCATAATGGGCGAGTCGAGTAGCTGCACCGCCGGATATCGAGCGCCGACCGAGCATCAGGCTCGAAGGATCGAGGCCTCCGCTGAGTGGCCAGTGACGGGCCGCAGCCGGGATCAGCAGTGCGACCCTTCTGCTCGCGCTGCGGATGGTGGCCATGCCCGCCCCTCATGTTCTGCATCAGCTCCATCGCCGCCGCCACCGCTATCGCCGTCGCCCTCGGTGGCACCGGCACCGCCGCCGTTGTCATGAACTCCCCGCCCGCACCATCGACGCCGGCGCGGAGATCACCGCCAAGGCCAACGCCGACCTCCGGGCGGCCGACGTCGCCCAGCAGAAGGCGATCGCCCTCCTGTCGGACACCTCCGCCGAGCCCAAGGCCGAGACCCCAGGCCCCAGGCCCCAGGTCGAGCTGGCCAGCACCCGCTTGAACGAGGCGTCCACCTCCATGAAGGCCGCCGTCGAAACCGGCTCCAAGGCCGCAGTCGACGCCTTCGGCGGATGGGGTACGGCGGTCGCCTCGAGGCGAACGCGGCGGCGTAGGCGCTAGATCCGACAACGGGCCACGCTTCCTGTGCCCCTGGGTAAGTAGGCGAAGGGCGGTCGTCGATTGCCCGACAACTGTGGCGGAAAGGTACGATGCGTCATGTTTCATCGCCATTCCGCTTTAGCTCCCCTCCTGATGGGTCGATAGGTCGGAATGGTTCCGACGCGCTCGCTCGCGGAGCGAGGGCGCCCACGCCGGGGCGTACGACTCGTCGCCGTGGCCATTTGGCTGGGCGTCGTGGCGAGCGCCTTAGGCGGAGCTGCCTATGTGGACGAGCTCGCAAAACGAGACCTGCGAGACCGGTTCGACCTGCGCGCGACAGTTGGTGCTCGCTTCGTGCAGAGCTACGTAGAGGCCCTATTCCGCCGGGAGCGACGACAGGCTGAGACCCTGCTCGCTGGCACGACCACAACTGACCAACACTTCGAGCTCGTCACAGTCGCTCTGGAGTATTCGGCGGCGGTGCTCTTGGACGACCGGGGCCGGGTGTTGCACGTCGTACCGGCCAAGCCCGAGCTGATCGGCCAGGACCTGGCATCGAAGTACGGCCACCTGCGGACTGCGCTCGCAGGCGAAGACGCCATCTCGACGGTGGTCCCCTCGGCCGCCGAGGGCAAGCCGATCGTCGCCTTCGCCGTTCCCTTCGACACCCCCGCAGGACGACGCGTGTTCAGCGGCGGCTTCGACGTCTCGCGGACGCCGCTGGCGTCGTTTCTGAGCAATGCCACGCCGATCGAGCCCAACGAGGCCTACCTCGTGGACGCAAGCTCGGCGGTCGTCGCCAGCAACGAAGGCGATGCGGCGGCCGGATCACTCCGGAGCCACAACGGGGCGCTGGCCCGGGCGCTTTCGGAGCGTTCCAACGGCGTCATCGGCGGCCAGCGCGGAAACCGCTACTTCACGAGCCATGCCGTGGCCGGCACGCCATGGCGTCTGGTCATCGCGGTGCCCGCCGACCAGCTGTACGCGCCGGTGGCCGGGAGCCGGGCGTTCGGGATCTGGATCCTAGCGGCCGGCATCATCGTCGGAAGCCTCCTCATCGCCGTTCTCGTCGTCCGCCGCGCCGAGGACGCGGCCATCCGGCGGCGGGCGCTGGAGGTGCTGCAGGTCCAGGAGAGAGAGCTGGCGGCGGCGCGAGATCAGGCGCTACAGGCCTCTCAGCTCAAGTCCAGCTTCCTTGCCAACATGAGCCATGAGATCCGCACACCGATGAACGGGATCATCGGGATGACCGATCTCCTGCTCCACACGGACCTCGCCCCGGCCCAGCAGGAGTACGCCGAGACCATCCGCGGCTCCGGTCACGCGCTGCTCGAGCTCATCAACGACATTCTCGACCTTTCGAAGATCGAGGCGGGCAAGTTCAAGCTCAGCGTCGGCGACTTCGACCTGCACAAGGTCGTCGACGACGTGGCGCATCTCTTGGCCGGACCGGCACAGGAGAAGGGCGTCGAGCTGGTGGTGGCCATCGACGCCGATATCCCCGTCGCCGTTCACGGCGACGGGGGGCGGGTGCGTCAGGTGCTCACCAACCTTGTTGGCAACGCGGTGAAGTTTACCGAGTCGGGCGAGATCATCGTCAACGCACGCGTCGATGAACACTCTGCCGCCGGCGTCGTGGTTCGGTTCGATGTCGTCGACACCGGAATCGGCATTGATGTCGATGAGCAGGCCGAGATCTTCGCGCCGTTCTCGCAGTCCGATGACTCGACGACCCGGCGGTTCGGGGGAACGGGGCTGGGACTGGCGATCACCCGCCAGCTCGTGGAGCTGATGGAGGGAAGCTGCGGCGTTGCGAGCGAGCGCGGCGTGGGAAGCCGCTTCTGGTTCACCGCCCGCCTGGGGTTCGCACACCACGGTCTTCCCGTCGATGCCGAGCCAGCGGAGCTGGCGGGAACGAGGATCCTCATCGTCGACGACAACGCGACGAACCGTGCCGTCCTTCAGGGCTACGTGACGCGCTGGTCTGCCAACGCCGTCATCACTAGCTCCGGCCATGCCGCCCTCGACGCCCTGCGATCCTCGGCCCAGGCCGGTGAGCCGTTCGATGTCGCCGTCGTCGACATGCAGATGCCGGGCATGAACGGTCTCGAGTTCGCGCGTGCCGTCGCAGCCGACGGCGAGATCGCCGGCATCCCGTTGGTGCTGTTGAGCTCGTCCGGTCACCAGGACGATGTGAAGCGAGCACACGACGCGGGCATGTCGGCCTGCTTGGCCAAGCCTGTGCGCCGTGAGCAACTTCGCACCTGCCTGTCGAGCGTGCTCGGCTCGAAGGGTCAGAACTCGTCGGCCGCCCGCACCACGGGAGATCACCGCCCAGGGGAGCTGGTTCCCCGTGCGAACCTACTGCTGGCCGAGGACAACCCGGTGAACCGGAAGGTTGCCATCGCCATGCTCGCCAAACTCGGTTACCGCACGGAGTGCGTGTCCGATGGCGGTGAGGCGGTGGCGGCCGCCGCCCGGGCGCAGTACGACGCCATCTTGATGGACTGCCAGATGCCCCATGTGGACGGATTCGAGGCGGCGAGGCGCATCCGGGCGAGCGAAGGAGCGGCGCGCCGCACGCCCATCATCGCCATGACCGCCGGCGCGATGACCGACGACAGGGAACGCTGCCTCGAAGCGGGCATGGACGACTACCTGACCAAGCCGGTGACGATGACACAACTGGACGCGGTGGTGAGCCGATGGACTGCAACGATCACGAAACCTGAACCGCTGTCGCTCCCAGAGGTCCAGAGGTGAGACCCAGCGATCATGACGATGCACAGGTGCTCGACGCCGCCGCCGTCGCCCAACTCCGCCTGCTCGGGGAGGAGGACAGCGGGCACTTCATCGAGGAGTTAGTCGCGCTGTTCGATCGCGACTTCTCGCACCGGGCGGGCGCGTTGCAAGCGGCTCTCAGGGCCTCGGACTTCGCTCGGGCGACGAGCCTTGCTCACACCATGAGGGGAAGTTGCGTCGCGGTCGGGGCCCAGCGGATCGCACGGAGGTGCGAAGAGGTCGAGGAGCGTGTCGGCCGTGAGGACTACGTCGGCGCCCGTGTCGTCGCTGCGCAACTACCGGCGGAATACGTCCTGGCGAAGCAGGCGCTGGATGCCGAGGTTCACCGGTTGAGAGGAAGCGACTGATCTTTCGGTAGCGAATCGAATCGGGCCAAGGTTGCCGCCTGCAAGCGCCGTCGCAGCACGCCCATCATCGCCATGACCGCGGGAGCGAGCAGCGACGATGAAGCAAGGTGCCCAGTCAGCCTGCGCCGCTGCGGTCGAGTGACCGGCGGACCCGCTCGAGGAGCACCGGGATCCTGAACGGCTTCACCACGTGGTCGCAGGCGCCGAGCTCGAAGGCAGCCACGGCCTGGTGCTCATCATCATGGCCCGTCACCATGATGACTCGCATCTCGGAGAGCGCGCCGTCGTGGGCCAGTCGGCGCAGCACGTCCATCCCGCTCAAACTGGGGAGCTCGACGTCGAGCAGGACCACCCGGGGACGGAGGGCAGCAAGTGTCTCGGCCGCAACAAGACCGTCCTTAATCCATCTGACCGTGTAGCCCCGCGCCGTCAGGGCGCTCTGCAGCACCTTGCCGGTGACCTCGTCGTCCTCCACCACCACCACGTCGAGGGCATCGGGGACGGCGCTCGCCTGCCAACCGAAGGGGAGGACCCGATCGCGGCCTGACGCCTTGGCCCAGTAGAGGACCTCGTCGGCGGCACGATAGATGGCGTCGACGTCCGGCCCGTCGACTCCGTACTGGGCCACTCCGGCGCTGAAGGTGACGTGGAAGTCGCCCTCGTTGCCCGCGAAGCCCTCCAGACGGAACTGCTCGAGCACCGCGGCCAGACGCTGCACGGCATCGTGCTTGGTCATCCCGTAGGTCCCAACGATGAACTCCTCCCCACCCCAGCGCGCCGCCACGTCCTCCCCCCGGAAGGCCTGGCCCAGCAACTCGCCCAGCCGGCGGAGCACGGCGTCACCGACCGCGTGGCCGTGCCGGTCGTTGACCTGCTTGAACCGGTCGAGGTCGAGCACGGCGAGGGAGAGCGGCTGGTTATAGCGGTCGGCCAGGAGCACGAGCCGGTCGAGGACCTCCTGGGACTTGCGGCGATTGGCCAGGCCGGTGAGCGGGTCGGTGTCGGCCATGGCTCGGAACAGCGCCACCCGCTCCATCCGGTTGGAGATGCGGGCGGTCAGCTCGGGTCCGACGATGGGCTTGGCCACGTAGTCATCGGCGCCCGCAGCGAAGATCTCGCGCACCGATTCGGGACCGGCGCTGCCCGTGAGGAACATCACCGGGAGGGTGCTCCAGCGGGCGTCGTGGCGCACGGCCCGGCACAGCTCGATCCCGCTGACCTCCGGCATGTCGAGGTCGAGCAGCAGGAGGCCGGGGCGGGTGTCCTCGAGGACATCCCAGAAACGTAGAGGGTCCTCGAGGGTGACCAGGCGGTGGCCGGCGTCGGACAGTACGGCCCGCAGGGCGGCAAGGACGTTGGGGTCGTCGTCCACCGCCAGCACCGTGGTGGCATCGCCGCCGGCCACGGCCAGAAGCTCGGCGACGCGGTCGAGGAGCTGAGCCGTCGACAGCGAATCGTGGAGGAAGCCTCCCGCACCCCGGCGGGTGAGCCCGACGCGGTCGGTGAGCCCGGCCTCGGTGGTGAGGACGAGGACAGGAACCGGCGGGTTCTCGCTCGCCAGCGTCTCCACCAGTGCCATGGTCTCGTCCCTCCACGCCTCGCCTCGCAGGTCCGCGAGGAGAGCGGCAGGGCGTTCGACGTGGCAGGAGGCCGCCGCACCGGGCGGGTTGAACGCCGCCACTCGCATTCCCCTGCTGGGCGCCTCGCGCGCCAGGCGCTCGCCCAGATCCCTGTCCTCGGTCACCACGACCACGAGTGGGCGCTCGTCTGCGGCCTCGTCGGCAGCGGCCGGCGTCGGGGAGGGCAGCGACTGGATGAGGGCGGTGACCAGCGCGGACAGCTGGGGGAGCGGCTCGGGATCGAGCGGCCGGACGGTTTCGAGAAGGTGCTCGAGCCGGCGGGCCAGCTCCGAGCCCTCGGCGAACCCGAACGTCCCGAGGGAGCCGGCGAGCTTGTGGGCCTCGCGTTCGGCGCTGGCGCGCTCCGCCTCGTCGATTCCGGGGCGGCCGGCGACGAGGATGTCCTCGAGGGTCGCGACGCTGCCGAGGATCTTCGCCTGACGCTTCTCCCAGATCGCCGCCAGCGCGGTGGCGACGACGTCGGCGCCGCTCACGACGGCCACCCCAACAGCCTGGCGATCTCGTCGGCCAGCAGCATCGGGTCGAAGGGCTTGGCCAGGATTCCGGCGGCGCCCAGCCCCGTCAACCGGGTACGGTCGACGGCCTGGGTCTTGGCGGTGAGGAAGACCACGGGGAGGTGGGCGGTGGCGGCGTCTGCCCGAAGCCCGGCCAGGGTGGCCGGGCCGTCCATGTCGGGCATCATCACGTCGAGGACGATGGCGTCGGGCTGCGCCGCTCTGGCCACCTCGATCCCCTCCCGCCCTGACGCAGCGGTGGTGACCTGCCACCCGGCCACCGCCTCCAGGCTCACCTGGGCGACCTCGCGGATGTGGTCCTCATCGTCGATGACCATGACGTGTCTAGGCGGCATCATCGGCCATGCTCCGATCGTCGGCGGTGTCACCAACGCCGGCCAGCTTGTCGAGCAAGTCCGTGACTCGCCCGTCGAAGTCGTCGGGGGCCACGCATCCCTTGGTCAGGAACTCCGTATGGCCGAGGCGGAGGCGCTCACGATCCTCGTGGTCGAGCTCGGCCCCGGTGTAGACGACCAGCGGAGCGTGGCGGAGCCGATCGTGGCGGCGCATCCACTCCACGACGGCGAAGCCGTCCACGCCGGGAAGCTCGAGGTCGAGCACCACCAGGTCGGGGACGAAGCGCTGGCTGACCCGGATCGCCTCACCACCGTCGGCGGCGTGGAGCACCTCCACGCCGTTGCGCTCGAGCATGGCGGTGAGCACGTGGGCCAGGTCGAGGTCGTCCTCGACGATGAGCACGCGGGACGGCTTGTGGGAGCCCGTCACCGCCTTCTCCAGCGCCCCGAACAGGGTGGGTTCGTCCAGGGGCTTCTGGACCCAGTCCACCACGTTGCCGGTGACCTCGTCGGCCTCCCGCTGCGACAGCACACTCAGGATGACGATGGGGATGTGGCGCGTGTCGGAGTGCTGCTTGAGCAGGGCTGCGGCGTCCCAACCGCTGATCCCGGGCATGAGCAGGTCCAACAGGATGGCCGCGGGCTGTTGCACGGCGGCCACCTCGACCGCCTCCTCGGCGCTGGAAGCGGTGACCACCCGATAGGCGCGGCGCTCGAGGATGGCGGTGACGACCTCGCGCACCGACGGGTCGTCGTCGCACACGAGCACCAGCGGCCCCGCCATGACCGGTGGTTCGGAGCGGGTCGCGTCGTCCAGAGCCGGCACGGAGAAGGAGAGCTTCGCCCCGTGCCCGGGGGTGCTCTCGGCCCAGATGCGCCCGCCGTGCTGGGTGACGATGCTGCGGCAGATGGCCAGGCCCAGCCCGGTGCCGCCCTTGTCGCGGGAGTCGGAGGAGTCGACCTGTTGGAACGGGGCGAAGATGCGCTCGATGTGCTCGGGCGGGATGCCCCGTCCCTCGTCCTCGACGCTGAACACCACGTGCTCGCCTCGGCGTTGGGCGGTGAGGCGGACGTTGCCCCCGCGGGGCGAGAACTTGACGGCGTTGCTCAACAGGTTGGTGAGGGTCTGCATCATCCGGTCATCGTCGGCCGACAGGTGGGCGTCGCCGGCTTCGAGGGTCAAGGTGACACCCGCTTCGTCGGCCATGGCCCGCATGGCGTCGGTCGCCCGCCCCACCAGGTCGGCGGCCCGGCACCGCTTCTTCTCGAGGGTGATCTGGCCCGACTCCATGCGCTCGATGTCGAGGATGTCGTTGATGAGGCGGACCAGGCGCTCGGTGTTCTCGCTGGCGATGTCGAGCATGCGCTGGGCCTTGTCGGGAATTGGACCGAGCGCCCCGCCGGCCACCAGGCCCAGGGCTCCGCGGATCGAGGTGAGCGGGGTGCGGAGCTCGTGGCTCACCACGGAGGTGAACTCGTCCTTGAGCCGCTTCATGCGCTCGTGCTCGGCGATGTAGACGAGCAGGCCCCGCATACGGGCCAGCACCAGGAGGAACAGCAGAGCCGAGGTGGCGGCGAGCACGTACTCGTCGTTGCGGTCGGCGTCGATGACCACCAGCACGGCTGGCGAGATCAGGGCGGCGGCGGCCAGGAAGCCCAGGCGCCGGCCCGTGAGGACGGCCTCGTGGTCGGGGGCGGGCTCCGACAGCTGGCGCATCGAGGGGTGCAGGGCGGCGGTGCCGAGGCACACGTAGAAGACCAGCCAGCTGACGAAGAACCAGGTGCCGAAGGAGAAGGTGCCCTGGAGCGACGAGATGGTGTACCAGGTGTCGCCCGCCAGCTGGCAGACCATGCCGACGACGAGGAAGCGGTAGGCGGGGATGCCGGCGCCGGGCGAGAACACCAGGCGAACGTGTCGCGGATCGCTGAAAATGTAGGTCCGCGATCACCGAAAGTGTCGGTGGTCCCGAGGCCCGGAGCGGGTCGTTGGTGATGGTAGGCAGATCACTCCTCGGGCGCCATCACCTCCTCCAGTAGATCCCGGACGGCGAC
>DATLFN010000166.1 GCA_035540975.1 Acidimicrobiales bacterium | reverse complement strand
GTCCCCGCCAGCGTCGAGCTCCCCGAGCTGCCCGACCCGCGGCCGGGGCACGCCCTCGCCCGGCGGGTCGGGCAGCTCGGGGAGCTCGACGCTGGCGGGGACCGGGCCGCGGACGTCTCCGGTGATCCCGGGCGCCGCGGCCGCGGCGGTCGCGCCGTCGGCGCCGCCGCCCTTGCCCGCGGACCGGTTCCGGTTGCGGCCGCCGCGCGAACCGCGCCGACGCCCGCTGCGGGCGCTTCCCGGCCCGACCGGGTCAGCCGGGCCGGCGGCCGCTCCGCCGTCGTCGTCGGGGGGAGCGCCCGGGCCCGGCGGCGGGGCGGGGCGGTCGCTGGTCGGCCCGGGGTTCGGGTCGGACATGGGGGATGTCCCTTCTCATGACGCACGTCCGACGACGTGCGGCGCGTCCGTCGCGTCGAGCGGGAGCGGAAGGGGCTCCTCGCGCGCGCCGTCGCGCTGAATCCACTGGGATGTCCTGCGCACCCGGACCTCCACGAGGTCGCCGCCGAGTGCCGTCAGGAGCTCGGACGGGCGCAGGGCCCGCGGCTGGGCGGCCAGCTCGGCGACCAGCGAGGTCCCGTCGACCTCGCACGCCAGGATGCCGGGGCGGACGTCCTGCTCGCTGCGCTGGCCCTTGCGCTCGCGGGTGATGACGAGCGACGGGGCCGCCATCGCCGACTCGACGGCGGCGGCCAGGCGCCCCGGCGACAGCCCGGCCGTCTCGACGACCCAGTCGCACGACGTGACCACTTCCTGCAGGGAGCCGGCCCCGGGCTCGACCGGTGCGGCCGCCGTGACGTCGACGCCCACCGGCAGCGCCGCCCCGAGGCGCTCGGGGAGCACGTCGAGGTCGACGCCGGCGCCCTCGGCCACCTCGACGTCGAGGTACTCGGCCACCGACTCGGCGCCGGTGGGGAGGGCGAGCCCGAAGCTCACCCGGGGGCGGGGCGAGAACCCCTGGCTGTAGGCCAGCGGGAGCGCCACCCGCCGGAAGGCCCGCTCCCACATGCGGGCGACGTCGCGGTGGCTGGTCCAGCGGACCCGTCCCTGCTTGGAGAACCGGAACCGGACCTTCACGACGGCTTCCCGCTGAGCAGGCGGACGGGCACCGAACCGCCGCCGGCCAGGTCCTGGCCGGTGCCCTGGCTCCCCCCGGCGGGGGGAACGGGGGACGCCACGACGTGCTCGATGCCGTACCCGGTGCAGGCGCCGCAGTCGTAGCACGGCGTCCACCGGCAGTCCTCGACGCCCGAGGCGGCGAGGGCGTCCTGCCAGTCCTGCCACAGGAAGTCCTTGTGCAGCCCGGCCGACAGGTGGTCCCACGGCAGCACCTCGTCCTCGGTGCGGCGCCGGTGGACGTACCAGTCGAGGGAAAGCCCGGCCCGGCCCATGGCGTCCTCCCAGCGCCCGAGGTCGAAGTGCTCCGACCACTCCTGGAAGGTGCCCCCCTGCCGCCACACGTCCTCGATGACGGCGCCGACCCGGCGGTCGCCCCGGCTGGCCAGGCCCTCGGCCACGCTGGCCCGGGGGTCGTGCCACTTCAGCTGGACGCCGCGGTCGCGGCGCACGGCGTCCTTCAGCAGGTTCACCTTGGCCCTGAGGGCGTCGGCGGTCGCCTGCCCGAACCACTGGAACGGCGTCTGCGGCTTGGGCACGAAGCCGCCCACCGACGCGCTCACCGTCACCCGGCCCGTGTGGCGACGCCCGATCGCCACGCAGTTCCGGGCCAGCTCGGCGATGCCGAGCACGTCCTCGTCGGTCTCGGTGGGGAGCCCGATGAGGAAGTACAGCTTCATGCGCTGCCACCCCTGCGAGAACGCCGACTCGGCGGCGCCGTAGAGGTCCTCCTCGCGGATGAGCTTGTTGATGACCTGGCGCATCCGCCACGTGCCGCCCTCGGGGGCGAACGTGAGGCCGGTGCGCCGCACCTTGGCGATCTCGCTGGCGATGCCGACGGTGTAGGCGTCCACCCGCAGGCTCGGGAGGCTGACACCCACCGACCCCTGGCACATGGGGTCGTTGACGATGCCGCCGACCACGTCCTCGATGCCCGAGTAGTCGGCGCTGGACAGGGACGTGAGGCTGACCTCGTCGTAGCCGGTCCGCCGGAGGCCGGCCGTCACCATGGACCGGACCTGCTCGGCCGGGCGCTCCCGTACGGGGCGGGTGATCATGCCGGCCTGGCAGAACCGGCACCCCCGCGTGCACCCGCGGAAGATCTCGACGTTGAGCCGGTCGTGGACGACCTCGGTGAGGGGCACCAGCTGGCGCTTGGGGTAGGGCCACTCGCCCAGGTCGGCGATGGTGCGCTTCTCCACCCGCTCCGGCACGTCGGGGTGGCGGGGCGTCACCGACACCAGGCGTTCGCCGTCGTACGCCACCTCGTACATCGACGGCACGTAGACGCCGGGCACCCCGGCCAGGTCCCGCAGGAGGCGCTGGCGCGACCCGGGCGTGCGCCCGCCGACCTTCCAGGCGGACACGGCGGCGGTGATCTCGGCCACCACCTCCTCGCCGTCGCCCAGCACGAACAGGTCGACGAAGTCGGCCAGGGGCTCGGGGTTGAACGTGCAGTGCCCGCCGGCGGCGACGAGCGGGTGCTCGGGGCCCCGGTCGGCGGCCCGCACGGGCACCCCGGCAAGGTCGATGCAGTTGAGGAGGTTGGTGTAGACGAGCTCGGCCGACAGGTTGAACGCCAGCAGGTCGAACTCGGACGCCGGGCGCGACGTGTCCACGCTGAACAGCGGCACGCCGCCCGCCCGCATCTCCGCCTCCATGTCGGTCCACGGGGCGTACGACCGCTCGGCCACCGCGTCGGGCCGCTCGTTCAGGATCTCGTAGAGGATCTGGAGGCCCTGGTTGGGCAGGCCCACCTCGTAGGCGTCCGGGTAGATCAGCAGCCACGCCGCCTTGTGGGGGGCGTGCACGGGCTCCCGGGCACCGTCCTCACAGCCGATGTATCGGGCTGGCTTCTGGACCCTGGCCAGGAGCGGTTCGATCCGTGGCCACAGCGAGGTCATTTGGCGGAAGTCTACCCACCGCTTGCGGTTCACCTGGCGAGCCCGCGCCAGGTGGTGGCGCGGGATCGCGGACTGAACGGGGCGGGTCAGCTGAAGCGGCGCATGTGGACGTTGAGGACCAGGCCGATGGCGGCGAAGGCGGCGATGGTGGCCGAGCCGCCGTAGCTCATGAACGGGAGGGGGATGCCGGTGATGGGCATGATCCCCATCGTCATCCCGACGTTCTCGAAGACCTGGAACACGATCATCGAGAGCACACCCACGCAGATCACCGTCCCCGACAGGTCCTTGGCCAGGGCGGCCGCCCGCCAGGTGCGCCACACCACCACCGCGAACAGCGACAGGACGAGGGCGGAGCCCACCAGCCCCAGCTCCTCCCCCACCACCGTGAAGATGAAGTCGGTGTGCTGCTCGGGCACGTACGACAGCTTGGTCTGGGTGCCCTCGAAGAGGCCCTTGCCCGTGAGCCCGCCGTTGGCGATGGCGATCTTCGACTGGTTGAGGTTGTAAGCGGACTGCTGGGTGTCCTTGTCGGGGTTCAGGAACGCCCCCAGCCGGTCCTTCTGGTAGTCCTTCAGCACCCCCAGCTGGAGCACCGCCACGACGGCCACCACCCCCGCCAGCGTGAGCAGCGCCATGTGCCGGGGCCGGGCGCCGGCGACCAGGAGCGAACCCATGGTGACGGCGGCGAACACCAGCACCGTCCCGAGGTCGGGCTGGAGGTTGATGAGGAACATGGGGAACCCGGCGATCGCCAGGGCCATCAGCAGGCGCCGGCCGTCGAGGTCGCCGCGGTGGGCGGACGCGAACGCGGCGATGCTGAGGATCAGCCCCACCTTGGCCAGCTCCGACGGCTGGAGCTGGAAGCCGGCCACCTGGAACCACGCCTGGGCGCCCCGCCGGTTCGAGCCGAGAGGTGACAGCACCAGCACGAGGCCGGCGACGCACGCCGTGTAGACGAGCGGAGCGAAGTCTCGGAACACCCGGTAGTCGATCGTGGCCACCACGACCATGACCCCCATCCCGACCAGGGTGAACACGCCCTGGCGGCGGAGGAAGTAGGCGTCGTCGGCGCCCAGGTTGCGGCTGGCGCTGTAGACCATCAGGACGCCGAGCCCGGCGATGGCGAGGACGGCGAAGAGCAGGGTGACGTCCACGTGGCGCCACGGCGCGGCGGAGTCCCGCCCCGAGTAGGTGGCGCGCGACGGGAGGGCGGTCGTCGCCATCAGTCGACCCCGTCGACCAGGCGGACGGGCGCCGGCGGGGCGCCGGCCAGGCCCTCGAAGATGCGGCGGGCGACCGGGGCGGCGGACGACCCGCCGAAGCCGGCCTCCTCCATCACCACGGCGACGACGTACTGGGGGTTGGCGGCCGGCGCGTAGGCGACGAACAGGGCGGTGTCCTGCTTGGTGCGGACCTCGGCCGTCCCCGTCTTCCCGGCGATGGGGAAGGTCGACACCGGGAAGCCGGCGAAGGCGCCGGTGGCCGTTCCCTCGGCGTCGAGTACGGCCTGGCGGAGGCCCTGGTCGATCGCCGACCGGTGGTTCGGGTCGATGGCCACCTTGTTCAGCACCTTCGACTGGATCTCGCGCACGGGCCGGCCGTCCGGCTCGAGCACCCGCGCCGCCACCCGCGGGTTGAACACGGTGCCGCCGTTGGCGAACGAGGCGTAGGAGTTGGCCAGCTGGAGGGGCGTGACGGCGGTGTCGCCCTGGCCGATGGAGAGGTTGACGTTGTCCCCCGTGCGCCAGTCGCCGTTCGGGAACTTGTCCGGGTACTCGGCGTTCAGGCGCCTGCGGGACTCGGGATCGGGGATGCGGCCCCGCAGCTCGCCCCCCAGCTCGATGCCCGTTCGCGTCCCGTACCCGAGGTCGCGGGCCGCCTCCTGGATGGCCGTGCGGGCCGCGCCGCCTCGCTCCCAGAAGGTGGCGCCCAGGTCGTAGAAGAAGGCGTCGCTCGACACCGTGAGCGCCCGCGGGAGGTTGATGCGCCCCCACGCCCGGCCGCCGGCGTTGCGGAACACGCACTTCTCGCCGCGGCAGTTGCGGATGCGGTAGGAGCCTTCGTCGACGAACGTCGTGTTGGGGGCGATGAGGCCGGCGCGCAGGGCGGCGAGGGCGGTGACCAGCTTGAACGTGGACCCGGGCGCGTACTGCCCCTGGAGGGCGCGGTTGTTGAGCGGGTAGAAGTTGGCCGGGTCCTGGAGGGCGGCGAAGACGTCGGGCCGGATGCCGTTGACGAAGTCCGCCGGGTTGTACGTGGGGCTCGACGCCATGGCGAGCACGGACCCGTCTCGCGGGTCGAGCACGACGACGGAGCCGGCCGGGGCCAGGAAGCGCTTGGCGAAGTTGCGGTCGTAGCGGTTCCGGGCCGCTTCCAGACCCTTGGCCAGGGAGTCCTCGGCCAGCGCCTGGACGTCGAGGTCGACGGTGAGCTGGACGTCCAGGCCCTGGCGGGGCGGGCGGCTGGACAGCGGCGGCGTGAGCACGCGGCCGTTGGCGTCCACCTCCAGCTCGACCCGTCCGGGCGTCCCCCGCAGGTCGGCCTCGTAGGCCGCCTCGATGCCGGTCTTGCCGATGTCGTCGCCCAGCCGGTAGCCGGCGTCCTTCCGCGACGCCAGCTCCTTGTCGTTGATCTCTCCCACGTACCCGAGCAGGTGGGCGCCCAACGAGCCGTGCGGGTAGGTGCGCTCGGCCACGGTGGCGGCCTCGACGCCCGGGAAGTCGGCGCTGTGCTCGCGGAGGTACACGACGACGTCTTCGGGCACGTTCTCGGCCACGGGGACGGGCTTGTACGGGCTGTAGCGGAGGTCGGCGATGCGCTTCACGAGCTCCTGGCGGGGCAGGGCGAGGAGCGCGGCCAGGCGGGTGACGACCTCGGGCCTGTCCTTGACGTCGATCCGTTTGACGGTGATGGCCTGGTAGCCGCGGTTGTCGACCAGCGGCCGGCCCTGGCGGTCGAGGATCCGCCCCCGGGGCGCCGGCTCGTAGACGATGCGCTTCTGGTTCTGCGTGGCCAGCGCCTGGAAGGTGTCGGTGTCCATCACCTGGAGGTACCAGAGGCGGGCGAAGAGGGCCGAGAACAGCGAGACGACGATGACGCCGACGACCGAGAGGCGCAGGCGGGCGCTGTCGGTGCTCATCGGGCGAACGCCCGGTCGGCCCCGGAGGGGAGCGCCCACGACATGGCCGGCACGACGAGCGGTGCCAGGACGGCGTTCATCAGCCCGACGCCGGCGGCCACGGCGACGAGGTGCACGGAGATGGCGTAGGGCTGGCCGATCAGCGAACCGAAGAGGGCGTAGCCCAGCACGCCGGCGAAGCTGGCGACCATGGCGGTCACCGCCGGGATCCACCAGGCGGCCCGGATGATCCCCGACTGGAAGCCGCCCACGGCGAACGCCACGAGGGCGTAGGTGAGCGCCGACAGGCCGAAGGGCGTCTGCACGAACAGGTCGGCCAGCACCCCGAGCCCGAACCCGATCACCGCCCCCCGCTCGGCGCCGGCGAGGAAGCCGGCGCCCACCGCCATGAGGAGCAGGACCCGCGGGTGGGCGTCGCCCACCCGCACGGCCAGGAACAGGGACAGGTGCAGCACGAGGGCCACGAACACCAGGAAGGGCAGGCGGACGCGCGTCATCGGATGGGAGCCCACTGGAGCACCTTGACGAACACCAGGCGCCGCAGGTCGGCGGCGGGGGCGACGGTGACGTCCTGCTGGAGGGCGCCCGACGCGGTGGTGGCGGCGACCACCCTGCCGACGGGGATGCCGGGCGGGAACACGCTGTTCTGGAGCCCGCTGGTGACGACCGCCTCGCCCTTCTCCACCTTGGTGGCCGGGTCGACCAAGTCCATGCGCAGGGTGGAGCCCGAGCCGCGGCCCACGGCGACGCCGACGTCGCCGGACGCCGCCAGGCGCACGCCCACGCTCGACGACGAGTCGGTGACCAGCTGGACGATGGACGTGCGGCGCGACACGTCCACCACCCGCCCGACGAGGCCGCCCGAGCCCACGACCGGCATGCCCTTGGCGACGCCCGCCTCGCGCCCGCGGTCGAGCTCGATCGTGAGGTCGAACCCCGACGCCGGCGACCGCACCACCCGGGCGGCGACGGTGGGGATGTCGCCCACGAAGTCGAGGGCGGCCAGGTCGAGGAGGGCCTCGCGCTCGCGTTCGGCGTCCGCCGCCCGCAGCGCCAGCGCCTCCCGCTCGGCCAGCTGGGCCCGCAGGCGGGCGTTCTCCTCCTCCACGTCGCCGTAGTGGACGGCGCCCTGGAAGAAGTCGGTGACCGGCGAGAAGACGGCGTCGGCGGCGTCCTTCACCGGCGCGAACAGGTCTCGGGCGCCGTCCCGAGCGGTGTCGATGACGCCGAGCCCGTTGCTGCGCTCGTCCAGCGTCAGGAGCGTGATCGCGGTGAGGACGAGCAGCAGCAGCGTGAAGCGGGGACGCGAGGTGCGCCGGTAGACGGCCACGAAGGGCGGCTCCCGCGGTTAGTGCCCGCTCGAGGAGATCAGCACCTGCTTGAGTGCGTCGAACTCCTCGAGGCACTGGCCCGCCCCGATGGCGACCGAGTGCAACGGGTTGCGGGCGATCACGATCGGCATGCCGGTCTCCGAGGAGAGCCGGGCGTCGAGGCCGTGCAGGAGCGCGCCGCCACCGGTGAGGACGATCCCCTGCTCCATGATGTCGGCCGCCAGCTCGGGCGGGGTCTTGTCCAGCGTGACCTTGACCGAGTCGACGATGGCGGAGAGGGGCTCCTCGATGGCGTCGCGGATCTCCTGGGTGCTCGTGACGATCGTCTTGGGCAGTCCGGTGATCAGGTCGCGGCCCCGGATCTCGGCGTGCAGCTCCTCCTCGAGGGCGCAGGCCGAGCCGAGGGCGATCTTGATCTCCTCGGACGTTCGCTCGCCGAGGGCGAGGCTGTACTCCTTCTTGATGAACTGGATGATCGAGTGGTCGAGCTCGTCGCCGCCGATGCGGATCGACTGGCTGGTGACGATGCCCCCGAGGGAGATGACGGCGACCTCGGTGGTGCCGCCACCGATGTCGACGACCATGTTCCCGGTGGGCTCGTGGACGGGGAGCCCGGCGCCGATGGCGGCGGCCATGGGCTCCTCGATGATGTACGCGGGCTTGCGGGCGCCGGCGTACTCGGCCGCCTCCTGGACGGCCCGCTGCTCCACCCCGGTGATCCCCGAGGGCACGCAGATCACCATGCGGGGCTTGGCGAAACGCCGCTGGTGCACCTTCTGGATGAAGTAGCGCAGCATCTTCTCGCAGACCTCGAAGTCGGCGATGACGCCGTCCTTGAGGGGCCGGATGGCCTGGATGTGGCTCGGCGTGCGCCCGATCATGCGCTTGGCCTCGATGCCCACGGCGAGCGGCCGGCCGTCCTTCACGTTGACGGCCACGACCGACGGCTCGTTCAGGACGATGCCGCGGCCCCGGACGTAGACGAGGGTGTTGGCGGTGCCCAGGTCGACGGCCATGTCGCGGCCGAGAAACGACGAGAAGATGTTTTCCGACACGCTGGCAACCCCCTCTCCCGAGGTCAGCGCCCAAGGCTAGGTGCCAGCCCCCCGGAGCGCCAGCGCACCCTGGTTTCGCCCTCACTCCGCTTCGCTCCGTTCGGACGAGTTGGGGGTGCTCCGGCGGGCCGGCGAGCCGGCCCGCCTCCGCTCTGACACCTTGTCGCCCCGCCGGCGGCCGCCCGGCGGACCGTCAGAGCCCTGGGAAGAACAGGGCTGTCTCCCGCTCGGCGCTGTCGGGGCTGTCGGAGCCGTGGACGAGGTTCTCGGTGAGGATGACCCCGTAGTCGCCGCGGATGGTGCCGGGGGGGGCGTCCTTGGGGTCGGTGGGGCCCATCAGGGTGCGGACGACCTTCCAGGTGTCGCCGGGGCCCTCCACGACGAGCAGCAGCGCCGGCGACCGGGTGATGAACGCCACCAGGTCGGAGAAGAACGGCTTCTCGGCGTGCTCCGCATAGTGACGGCCGGCCAGGTCGACGTCGATCAGCCGGAGCTCGGCGGCGACCAGCTTCAGCCCCTTGCGCTCGAAGCGGGAGACGATCTCGCCCGCGAGGCCGCGCTCCACGGCGTCGGGCTTGACGATGACGAAGGTGCGGTCCATAGGGCGGCCGACCCTACTGCCGGGTTCGCCGGCGCAGCACCGGGCGGGCGGCGCCCACCACGTACAGCGACCCGGTGACGAGGACCACGTCGTCGTCGCCCGCGGCGGCCAGGGCCGCGTGCACGGCGGCGTCGACCGAGCCCTCCTCCCGGGCGTCCATGCCGAGCGAGCGGGCGGCGGCCGCCACCTCGGCGGCCGGGAGCGAGCGGGGCGACGGCGCCGGGCAGGCAACGACCAGCCGCGCCGGCCCGAGCGCCTCCAGCACGGCGGCCGGGTCGCGGCCGCGCAGCATCCCGGCCACGACGACCCGGGGGCGGTCGGCCCCGAACGCCTCGGCGACGGCCGGGCCGACCACCCGGGCACCGGCCACGTTGTGGGCGCCGTCGAGGACGACCAGCGGCTGGCGGCCGACGACCTGCATCCGCCCCGGCAGCCGGAGGGAGCCGAAGGCCTCCACCACCACGTCCTCGGACAGCGGGGCGTCGAAGAAGGCCTCGGCCGCGGCGAGGGCGAGTGCCGCGTTGTCGCCCTGGTGGGCGCCGTGCACGGGCAGGAAGACGTCCTCGTAGGTGGCCGAGGGCGTGCGCAGGGTGACCACCCGGCCGCCGTGCGCGACCCGGTTCGAGGTCGCCCCGAAGTCGGCCCCCCTCTCCCAGATGGTGGCCGCCGCCGTGTCCCGGAACACCGCAGCCAGCGACGGGTCGGTCTCACCCAGCACCAGGGTGCTGCCGGGCTTGACGATGCCCGCCTTCTCGCGGGCGATGTCGGCCTCCGTGGGGCCGATGACCTCGGCGTGGTCGAGACTGACGTTGGTGACCACGGCGACCACGCCGTCGGCCACGTTGGTGGCGTCCCACGACCCACCCATGCCCACCTCCACCACGGCGGCGTCCACGGCCACGTCGGCGAACCAACGGAAGGCGGCGGCGGTGAGGATCTCGAACCGGGAGAGGCGACCCTCCACCAGGGGCTCGACGGCGGCCACCGCCCCCAGCGTCTCGGCGAACGCCTCGTCGTCGATCGGCTGGAAGCGCAGGTGGCCGGGCCCGGCGCCGCCCCGTCCACCGGCGTCGGCGTGCCCCGAGCTCCAGGCCAGCCGCTCGTTGACCCGCTCCAGGTCGGGGCTCGTGTACGTGCCGACGGACAGGCCCCGGGCGGCCAGGAGGGCGCCGATCATGCGCGTGGTGGAGCCCTTGCCGTTGGTCCCCGTGAGGTGGATGACCGGCGCCGCCCCCTGGGGGTCGCCCAGCAGGGTCGCCGCCCGGCGCATGCGGTCGAGCGTCGGCCTCGTGCGGCCGACGCCGGACGCCTCGAGGTTGACGTGCTCGTCCAGCCAGGCGAGGGCGTCGGCGTACGTCCACGCCCGTTCGGGCGGGGTCACGCTCCGACGAACGGCGCCGCCAGGGCCCGGACCCGCGGCGCCTCCTCGGGCGGGACGCCCTCGGCCAGCGCGGCGGCCAGCAGGCCCAGGGCGGCGGCCGGTGCGCCGGCGTCCAGGGCGGCCGCGCACGCCGCCTCCAGGCGCCGCACGTCGGCGCCGCCGGCGGCGAGGGCGTCCAGGCGGGCGGCCACGTCGCGGCCGAACCCGACGTCCACACCGTCGGAGAGCAGCGCCACCCGGGCCGCCGCGGAGCCCTCGGCCTCGACCAGCGCGACCACCTCCACGGGCCCGCCCCCGGCGACGGGCGTCGTCACCAGCTCGGCGAACGGGACGGTCCCACCGAGGCGAAGCCCGAGGGCGGCCATGGCCAGCCCGTCGACCAGCCGCTCTCCCGGCACGACCAGCGCCGTGGTGGCCGGCTCGCCGCCCCGTCGGCCCCCGTCGGGCCATCCCGACGCCCACAGCGGCCACACACCGGCCACGAAGCGGGCGTCGAGGACGCCGTCCTCGCGGACCAGGTCGCCCATGCACCGCCGGCACGACGAGGCGAGGTCGACGGCGACGTCCACCGAGCCGCAGTCGGCGCAGCGGGCCACCGGCAGGGCCTGACCGGGCGACGCCCGGCTGCTGAGGCACCAGTCGTCGGACGTGCCGGCCAGGGCGAGCAGCTCGTCGCGCGCGGCAGGCGGCGACACCACCAGCGCTCCCTCGCGCACGGCGTCGGCGGCCGCCGTCTCCAGGTCGGCCACGGCGAGGAACCAGTGCCGGCCCAGCACGGCGACCAGGACGGTGCGGCAGGCGGCGCAGCGGGCGACCGGCTCGCTCGCCGGCTCGACGGCGGCCACCACGCCCTCGGCGGCGATGAGGCGGGCGGCGGCGGCACGGGCGGCGTGGCGGGCCAGCCCGTCCAGCGGCCCCGGCGCCCGCACGGTGCCGGTGGCGTCGACGGCGACGACGGGCGCCAGGCCGCTGCGTCGTGCCCGCTCCAGGTCGGAGGCGTCGTGGGCGGGTACGAGGAGGAGAGGCTGGACCGCCGTCGGGTCGGCGACCACGGGGACGACCGTGGCGGCCACGGGCACGGCGACGGCGTGGCCGGCCGCCGGGTGGCCCTCCGGCACGGCGACGGCCACGATCCCGGGCACCAGCTCGGGCGCCGGGCAACGCACGTCCAGCCAGCCCACCGCGTCGTGGCCGTCGAGCACGGCCAGGCGGAGCACCAGGGCCTCGCCCTCGACCACCCCGGGCACGGCGTCCGGCCCGGCGGCCACGGTAGCGCAGCGGGGGCAGACCTCAACGACGCGTTCGGCCTCCACGACCAGCCCCGCCTCGAACAGGCGCACGAACGCCACGCACGCCGCCACCGCCGTCTGCTCCCCGGCCCGGGCCGCCGCCGCCACGTCGAGGTCCACGCCCAGGGCACAGGCGGCGGCGCCCAGGCGCCGGCCCGCCTCGTCGTGGACCAGCGCCGCCCTGGCGGCGAAATCGCCGGCCCCCACCGCCGCCCGGTCCAGGCCCTCGCGCCGGAGGTCCTCCTCGGTGGCGAACTGGTGGCCGAGGCCGCCGGCCACGATGGCCGTCGCCACGGCGGACGCCTGCCCGGCGGCACGGGCCGCCCGCGCCAGCACGTCGGCCGCCACCAGGGCGGCGGCGTCCCCGCGGCCGGTCGCCGACGCGACGGAGACGGGGCCGGCGAGCACCTGCGAGCGCTCCCGCACGACCCGTGCGCGCTAGCGCGGGGCCGTGCGGGTGCGCCGTCGCACTACGCGACCTCGATGAGCACGTGCGCCGACCTGTCGGGCGCACCGGCGCCGTCGAGGGCGCCGTCGCGGTGGGCGGACACCTCGGCCGCCCGCTCCCGGGCGAGCACGGCGACGTCGGCGGCACGCCTGGCCGCCACCTCGACGTGGGGCTTGGCGGCGGCGGCGGCGCGCCGGGCCTGGCGGCGGGTGAGCCTGGCGGCCTGCTCGACGTGGGGGCGGGCCGACTCGGCCGCCCGGTGTGCCTGCTGGCGGGTGACGGCGGCGGCGTGCTCGACACGCGGCGCGGCCGCAGCGGCGGCGGCGCGGGCCGCCTTGCGGGCCTGCCGCCGGGTCACCTTGGCGGCGTGCTCCCCGCGCGCCCGCGCCACCTTGGCCGCCCGGCGGGCCTGGCGACGGGTCACCTTGGCGGCCTGCTCGACCCGGGGCCGGGCCGCCTCGGCCGCCCCCTGCGCCGCTTCCCTGGTGGTGCGGGCCGCCTGCTCGAGCGGTGGGCGCGCCATCTCGGCGGCGTGCATGGCGACCTCCAGGGCGTGCTCGAAGGCGGGGCGGGCGGCGGAGGCGACCCCGCCCAGGGCACCCCGGTGGGCCGCCGCCCGGGCGGCCGCCTTCCTCGCCTTCTTCCGCGCCCTGCGGTTCCCGCCGAGCGTCAGCAGCCAGCCCACGGCGGCCCCCGCGGCAGCCGCCTCGGCGCCTACCTTGGCCGCCTGGTTGACCATCTGGTCGATCGTCTCGTCCCGGGAGTAGGCCTGGTAGGCGGACCAACCGGCCCCACCCAGCCCTCCCAGGAGGGCGAACTTCAGGATCTTTCCCATACCGGGGACCCTATCGGGTCTTCGGCGCCGCGCTCCGCCGTGACCGCCGGCGCGGCCCGATCGCCTCCCGGGGCGCCGCCGGAGCGGGACGAGACGCTCACCGCGCTCCCGGGCTCGGGGTAGTGTTCCCGCCGTTTGCGCGTCGGGGGGGCAGTGGTGCGTCACAGACCGGTTTCGCAACCGCTCGACGTCTCGGCCTCCACCGGGACCGTCCGGAGCCGCCGCAACGTCCAGCTCGACTTCCTGCGGGGCATCGCCGTGCTGCTCGTGATCGGCAAGCACCTGGGACTGCCCGAGACCGACGGGGTGCCCGGGATGGCGGCGACCGTGGTGTTCCGCATCGGCTGGCTCGGCGTCGACCTGTTCTTCGTGCTGAGCGGCTTCCTGATCGGGGGGCTGCTGCTCGGTGAGCTGAAGGCGCACGGCCGCATCGACGTCTGGCGGTTCTACGTGCGACGGGGGTTCAAGCTCTACCCGCTGTACTTCGTGTTCCTGCTCTACGTGGTGCTGGTTCCCGCCGCCAAGGCCGTCGTCGCCGGAGCGAGCGCGGGCGGGGCGCTCGGCGACCAGCTGGCGCGGTACTGGCCCAACTTCGTCTTCCTCCAGAACTACGTGGGGCCCAACCCCGCCACCCACACCTGGTCACTGGGCGTGGAGGAGCACTTCTACCTCCTGCTGCCCCTCGCCCTGGTCCTGCTGCAGCTCAGGCGGCTGAGCCACCGGATCGTCCCCCTGTGCCTCGCAGGCATCCCGGTGTGCCTCGCCCTCCGGTCGCTCGCGGTCGCCACCGAGCACCCCTGGGCGGACACGATGTTCGCCAGCCACCTCCGTTTCGACGCTCTGCTCCTGGGCGTGGCGATCCGCGCCGGTGCCGAGGCATGGCCGGCCGTGTTCGCCGGGCTCGGGCGCCACCGGGTGCCGCTGCTGGCGGCGGGGATCGTCCTGTGGGCGCCGAACCTGGTTGTCCCGACATCCACCGCGTGGGTCCGAACGGCCGGGTTGACCATGAACCTGCTCGGCTCGGCCGCCTTCCTCCTGGCCGCGTACCACACCCACCGCTCGGACATCAGGGTCGCGGCGCCGTTGGTCCACCGCTTCGCCTCGACGGTCGCCTGGATCGGCGTGTACTCGTACGCGGTGTACCTGTGGCACGTGACCGTCACCGGGATGCTGGGGCGCGACCTCGTCCCGTGGATCACGAGCCGGGCGGGGGGATGGACGGGCTGGACGTGGCTGGCCAGCGTGGTGGTGCTGACGTCGTGTGCGGTGCTCGGCGGCTTCCTCGCCAGCGTCGCCGTCGAAGGCCCGATGCTCCGCCTCCGCGACCGCATGTTCCCCTCGCGGTCCGCCTCGCTCCCCTCGAGTGCTTCCTGACGGGCGGCGAGGGCGCTACGACGCCGCTCTACGGGGCCGGGTCTCCTTGTCCTGCTGGGCGCGGGGCACGAGGGTGGGGTGGACCCGGTCGAGCACCACCGAGCGGTCGACCACGCACTTGCCGATGTCGGGCAGGCTGGGCAGCTCGTACATGACGTGGAGGAGGACCTCCTCCAGGATGGCCCGCAGGCCGCGGGCGCCGGTGCCCCGCAGCAGGGCCTGCTCGGCGACCGCTTCGAGGGCGTCCTCGGTGAACTCCAGCTCGACGTTGTCCAGCTCGAGGATCTTCCGGTACTGCTTGAGCAGGGCGTTGCGGGGCTCCACCAGGATGCGGACCAGGGCCCCCTGGTCGAGCCCGGACACGGCGCCGATGACGGGCAGCCGGCCCACGAACTCGGGGATGAGGCCGAACTTCAGCAGGTCCTCGGGGAGCACGTGGCCGAGCGTCTCGCCCTCGTCCCGCTCGGCCTGGCGCTTGATCTCGGCCCGGAACCCCATGCCCTTGCGGCCGATGCGGTTCTCGATGATCTTGTCCAGCCCGGCGAAGGCGCCGCCGCAGATGAACAACACGTTGGTGGTGTCGATCTGGATGAACTCCTGGTGGGGGTGCTTGCGCCCCCCCTGGGGCGGCACCGAGGCGGTGGTGCCCTCCAGGATCTTCAGCAGCGCCTGCTGCACGCCCTCGCCCGACACGTCCCGGGTGATCGACGGGTTCTCCGACTTGCGGGCGATCTTGTCGATCTCATCGATGTAGATGATCCCCGTCTCGGCCTTCTTGACGTCGTAGTCGGCGGCCTGGATGAGCTTGAGGAGGATGTTCTCGACGTCCTCCCCCACGTAGCCCGCCTCGGTGAGCGCCGTGGCGTCGGCGATGGCGAAGGGCACGTTGAGCATGCGGGCCAGGGTCTGGGCCAGCAGCGTCTTCCCGCAGCCGGTGGGGCCGAGCAGGAGGATGTTGGACTTGGCCAGCTCCACCTCGGAGTCGTGGTAGGCGTCGGCCTGGACCCGCTTGTAGTGGTTGTAGACGGCGACGGAGAGGATCTTCTTGGCCTGCTCCTGGCCGATCACGAAGTCGTTCAGGAAGGTGAAGATCTCACGGGGCTTGGGCAGCTCGTCGAAGCGCAGCTCCGACGACTCGGCCAGCTCCTCCTCGATGATGTCGTTGCACAGGTCGATGCACTCGTCACAGATGTAGACGCCGGGACCGGCGATCAGCTTCTTGACCTGCTTCTGCGACTTCCCGCAGAAGCTGCACTTGACCAGGTCACCACCGTCTCCGAACTTGGCCACCTGACTTCCCCCCGCCTCAGCTCACCCCGGCTGCCTGCGGCAAGTCCGCCAGCTCCCGGGTCGTGATCACTTCGTCAATGATGCCGTACTCGCAGGCCTCCGCCGCGCTCATGATGAAGTCGCGGTCGGTGTCGCTCTTCACCCGCTCGACGCTCTGGCCCGTGTCGTGGGCGATCATCTCGTTCAGGAGGTCCCGCATGCGGAGGATCTCCTTGGCCTGGATCTCGATGTCGGCCGCCTGGCCGGCGGCACCACCGTAGGGCTGGTGGAGCAGGATCCGGGCGTGGGGCAGGGCGTAGCGCATGCCCTTGGTGCCGGCGCCGAGCAGGACGGCCGCCGCCGACGCCGCCTGCCCGTAGCAGAACGTCGAGATGTTCGGCTTGATGTACTTCATGGTGTCGTAGATGGCGAACAGCGCCGTGATGTCGCCACCCGGGGAGTTGATGTAGAGGTCGATCTTCTTGTCGGGGTTCTCGGCCTCGAGGAACAGGAACTGCGCGCACACCAGGTTGGCGATCGTGTCGTCGATCGGCGTGCCGAGGAAGATGATGTTCTCCTTCAGCAGCCGCGAGTAGAGGTCGTAGGCCCGCTCGCCCCGGTTGCTGGACTCGACGACCGTGGGGACGAGGTAGTTGTAGGCGGGCTGGATCACGGTTGGGTCTCCGCTTCGTCTGCCCCGGCCGGGGCGCTTGGTTGATCCGGCGACAACAGCGACCGGTCGACGGGATGGCCCTGCTCGTCGACGATCTCGACGTGGTCCACGAGCCACTCGAGGGCCTTGGCCTTGCGTACGTCCGAGCGTACCGTAGCTATCGCGTCCTGCCGTTCGAGCTGCCGGCGGACCTCGGCCGGCGGGCGCTGCATGCGCTCGGCCAGCCGCACGATCTCCTCGTCGACGTCGTCGTCGGTGGCCTCCAGGCCCTCGGCGTCGGCCACCGCACGCAGGGCCAGGTCGGCCTTGACCCCCGCCACGGCCTCGGTCCGCAGGGCTTCCACGAAGTCCTCCTCGGACATGCCCGACGCCTCCATGTACTGCGCCAGGGTGACGCCCTTGCTCTCCAGGCGCCGGCCCAGCTCCGTCAACCGGTGCTCCATCTCCGGGCGCACCATGGGCTCGGGGACGTCCTCGGCGACCAGCTCGGTGAGAGCCTTGATGGTCTCCTCGCGTACGGCGAGCGTGGCCTGGAGGCGCTTGCCGGCGCTCAGCCGGTGGAGGATGTCGGCCCGCAGCTCGTCGAGCGTGTCGAACTCCGACGCCTCGCTCGCCCACTCGTCGGTGAGCTCGGGGAGGACCTGCTCCTTGACGTCCTTCACCAGGACCCGGAACGTCACGGGCCCGCCGTCGTCGATGGACGACTCGAACGTGAGGATGTCGCCCACCGTGGCGCCGGCGAGGTGCTCGTCCAGCTCGGGCACCACGATGCCGCTGCCGACCTCGTAGAGATAGTCGTCGGCGGTGAGGCCGGCGACGGTCTCCCCCTCCCGCTCGCCCTTCACGTCCACGAACACGTGGTCGCCGGTCTGGGCGGGGCGGGTGACCGACCGCAGCTCGGCCGACTGCCTGCGCAGGCGCTCGATGTGCCCGTCCACCTCGGACTGGTCGGCCAGCGGGGTGGGGATGGTGACCCGGAGCCCGCCGTAACCGGCCACCGACACCTGGGGCCGCACCTCCACCACCGCGTCGAACGCCACGGTGCCGTCCTCGGCTCCCGACGTGATGTCGATCTCCGGCGGCGCGATCGGGTCGACGTCCACCTCGCGCACCGCCTGGGCGTAGAACTGGGGGAGCGACTCCCGGAGCGCCTCCTGGCGGGCCACGCCGGGGCCCAGGCGGGCCTCGATGAGGCGGCGGGGCGCCTTGCCGGGCCGGAAGCCGGGGACCTTCACCTCCCGGGCGATCTTGCGCACGGCGGCCTCGACCGCCTTGTCGAACTCGGCGTCGTCGACCTCGACGCTGAGCTTGACCTTGTTGCCCTCGAGGGGCTCGACGACGGCTCTCATCCGGAGGGAGTCTACGTCGCGCCCGTCCGTCGCCCGGGATCCCCGCGAGGGCCGGTCGCCGTCCCGTTTCGGCCGCTCGGCGCGCCCTGGGTCAATTGCACGGTCCGCGAGGATCGGGCACACTGAGAGTGACGAGACGAGCGGCGTGGACCGGTACGGCGGCACCCGCTCCGAGAGCATTCCGTTGGGGGGAGAAAACGGCATGGACGGCGGACCTGGCCCTTGGAGGAGTGACCTCTTCCGCAGTGCCGACGACCGCCTCACGGCGATCACCGCGCTCCTCGCCGCCGTCGACGCCCAACCCGGCGTGCCCGACGAGACCCGCCGGTCGCTGCAGCAGATGGCCGAGCACGTCAGGGCCCTGGCCGACACGTGCCGCCGGCTGGCGACCGAGGCGGGCGTGCGCGACGGAGCCCCGGGCGGCGCGTACGCGGCGGTCGCCCGCCGGACCGCCCGGCCCACGGAGCGGCTGGCGGCCGGCCTGGCGGGCGGGGAGCTGGCCGTCGCCCGGGAGGCGAACGACCTGGACCGCGCCGCGCTCGACCCCGAGCTGGCCGCCCGTCTGCTCGAGCGGGTGCGCCCCAGCGGCACGCCCCGGCCCGAGCAGCTGGCCAAGCTGACGCCGCAGGAGCGGCGGATCTTCGAGCTCATCGGGCAGGGCTGCACCAACCGCCAGATCGCGGCGCGCCTGTTCCTGGCCGAGAAGACCGTCAAGAACTACGTCTCGAACATGCTCCGCAAGCTGGGGATGGAGCGGCGGACCCAGGCTGCCGTCTTCGCCACCTACCTGGACCGGCCCCCTCTGGCCGAGGCCCCGGGGACCTCTCGTCCGGCCTGACGCGGATCGCACGGCGGCGCGGCGGGGCCTCGGACCACCACGCGGTATGCTCGGAAAAAGAGCACGGAACGTCCCGATCTGCGCGCCGTTCGTGGTATTTGTAGCGACAGGCAGCACAGCACCGGGGGAATGGTTCGACGAGATGCGGGGAGACTGGGCACAGCCTCGCTGTGCCGTGACGTCGTGGAGGGCCGGTCGGGCCGCCGCGTCCCGGGGGCGGGGCCGGTGACGGGATGAGCCGCCCGCGCCGCGTCCTCGTCATCGTCCAGAACCTCCCCGTGCCCCTCGACCGCCGGGTGTGGCTGGAGTGCCAGGCGCTGGTCGCCGCCGGCTACGGCGTGTCGGTGATCTGCCACGCCGGCCCGGGCGAAGCCTCCTACGAGGAGCTGGACGGCGTCCGCATCCACCGGTACCCCCCGCCCCGCCAGGCCCGGGGCCTGGCCGGGTTCGCCTGGGAGTTCGCCTACTGCTGGGTGCGCACCGCCCTCCTCTCCTTGAAGGTCCTGCGCCGCGACGGCTTCGACGTGATCCAGGCGTGCAACCCGCCCGACACCTACTGGCTCCTGGCCCGGCTGTACCGGCGGGCCGGCAAGTCGTTCGTGTTCGACCACCACGACCTGTGCCCGGAGGTGTACGACGCCCGCTTCGGCGCCGCCGCCCGCCCCCTCGTGCGCCGGGCCCTCGTCGCCCTGGAGCGGGCCAGCGTCCGCTCGGCCGACCACCTGGTGTCGACCAACGAGTCCTACCGGCGGGTGGCGACGGTGAGGGCAGGCATCCCGCCCGAGCGCACCACCGTGGTCCGCTCGGGCCCGGACACCCGCCGCCTCTACCCCCAGGCGCCCGAGCCGGAGCTCAAGGCGGGCCGCCGCCACCTGTGCGTCTACCTGGGCGTCATGGGCCCCCAGGACGGCGTCGACCTCGTGGTGCGGGCGGCCGACGTCGTGGTCAACCAGATGGGCCGCACCGACTGCCACTTCGCCCTGCTCGGCTTCGGCGACTGCCTCGACGACCTCCGGGACCTCGCCACCCATCTCGGGCTCGACGGGTGGGTGACGTTCACCGGCCGGGCCGACGACGGGATGATCCGCCGCTGGCTGTCCACCGCCGACGTCGGGCTCTCCCCCGACCCGAGGACCCCGTTCAACGACCTGTCGACGATGAACAAGACGCTGGAGTACATGGCGTTCGGCGTACCAGCCGTCGCCTTCGACCTCGCCGAGACGCGCGTGTCCGCCGGCGACGCCGCCGTCTACGTGGAGGAGGAGGGCCCCCAGGCGTTCGCCAAGGCGATCTGCGCCCTCCTCGACGACCCGGCCCGCCGGCGTGCCATGGGCGAGGTCGGGGCGGCCCGCATCCGCGACCGCCTGGGCTGGAGCCACCAGGCGGCGACCTACGTCGGCGTGTACGACCGGCTCGTGGGCGGTGCCATGTCGGCCGCCACCGGCGTGGCCGGCGATGGAGAGGAGCAGCGGTGAAGGTGGCGATCCTGGCCGGCGGCCTCGGCAGCCGACTGGCCGAGGAGACCGAGATCCGGCCCAAGCCCATGGTCGAGATCGGCAGCATGCCGATCCTCTGGCACATCATGAAGTACTACGGCCACTTCGGCTACGACGACTTCGTGATCGCCCTCGGCTACAAGGGCGAGGTCATCAAGAAGTACGTCGTCGACTACGCGTCGCTCACCGGCGACCTCACCGTCCGGCTGGCCCGCGGCGAGGTACGGGCCCACGAGATCGAGCGGGACGACTGGACCGTCACCCTGGTGGACACCGGCCAGTCGACGGCGACCGGCGGACGGGTGAAGCGGCTGCGCGAACACCTCGGGAACGAGACGTTCATGCTCACGTGGGGCGACGGCGTCTCGACCGTCGACCTCGGCAAGCTGCTGGAGTTCCACCGCTCCCACGGCAGGCTCGCCACCGTCACGGCCGTGCGCCCACCCGCCCGCTTCGGCCACCTCCGGCTGGAGGGCGACCGCATCACCGAGTTCTCCGAGAAGCCCCAGGTCGGGGAAGGGTGGATCAACGGGGCCTTCTTCGTGCTCGAACCCGAGGTGATGGACTACATCGAGGGAGACGACACCCAGTTCGAGCGCGAGCCGCTCGAGCAGCTGGCCAAGGACGGCCAGCTCATGGCCTACAGGCACCACGGCTTCTGGCAGTGCATGGACACGATCCGGGACCGCAAGCTGCTCGAGTCGCTCTGGGCCACGAATCCTCCCTGGAAGGTGTGGAGATGACGCGCGTCCTCGTGACCGGCCACGACGGCTACATCGGCCGCGCCCTGGTGCCCATGCTGGTCGGCCGGGGCCACGACGTGACGGGGCTCGACTCGTTCCTGTTCGCCGGCTGCGAGTACGGGCCCGACGCCGGGCACGTGCCGACCATCGCCAAGGACGTCCGGGACGTGACGGCGGCCGACCTCGACGGGTTCGACGCCGTGATCCACCTGGCCGGCATCTCAAACGACCCGCTCGGCAACCTCAACCCGTCCTGCACCGACAGCATCAACCACCTGGGCACGACCCACGTCGCCACGGTGGCCAAGGCGGCGGGCGTGCGCCGGTTCCTTTTCTCGTCGTCGTGCAGCCTCTACGGCGCGGCGGGCGACGGCATGCTGGACGAGTCGGCCTCGTTCAACCCGGTGACGCCGTACGGCGTGTCCAAGGTCGACTCCGAGCGCGACCTGCTGGCGCTGGCCGACGACGGCTTCTCCCCCGCCTTCCTGCGCAACGCCACCGCCTACGGCTACTCGTCGCGGCTGCGGGGCGACCTGGTCGTCAACAACCTGGTCGGCTACGCCGTCACCACCGGCGAGGTGTTCCTCAAGAGCGACGGCACGCCATGGCGCCCGCTCGTGCACATCGAGGACATCTCGCTGGCGTTCTGCGCCGTGCTGGAGGCGCCGCTCGACCTCGTCCACGGCCAGGCGTTCAACGTGGGCCGCACGGCGGAGAACTACCGGATCCGCGACGTGGCGGCCATCGTCGAGGACGTCGTCCCGGGATCGCGCATCACCTTCGCCGACGACGCCGGGCCCGACCTGCGCAACTACCGGGTGAGCTGCGCGCGGATCGAGTCCACCATCCCGGGCTACCGGCCCACCTGGACGGTGCGCCGGGGCGTCGAGCAGATGCTGGCCGCCTACCTCGAGCACGGCCTGTCGCTGGACGACCTCACCGGATGGCGCCTCCAGCGCATCGCCCGGGTGATGCACCTGCTGGAGGAGGGCCGCCTCGACGACACCCTGCGGTGGACCGACGCGGACACGCCGGCGAGTGCCGCGCCGTGAGCACCGAAGCCACCTGCCGCTCGTGCGGGGGGACGGCCCTCGAGGTCTTCCTGTCCCTCGGCAAGATGCCGCTCCCGGACGCCTTCCTCACCGAGGAGGCCCGGTCGGAGCCCGAGCCCCGGTACCCCCTGGACGTGGCGGTGTGCCCGGAGTGCGCGCTGGTGCAGATCCTCGAGGAGGTGCCGCCGGAGAAGCTGTTCGTCGAGAACTACCTCTACTTCTCGTCGTTCTCCGACGCCCTCCTGCGCCACGCCCGCGACCACGCGATGGGCCTGGTCGAGTCGCGCCGCCTGGGGGCGGGGAGCCTGGTCGTCGAGCTGGCCAGCAACGACGGCTACCTGCTCAAGAACTTCGCCTCCGCCGGCGTCCCCGTCCTCGGCATCGACCCCGCACCCGAGCCCGCCCGCGCCGCCGAGGCGGCCGGCGTCCCCACCCTCCGGGAGTTCTTCGGGACCGACCTGGCCCGCCGGCTCGTCGCCGAGGGGAAGCGGGCGGACGTGATCGTGGCCAACAACGTGATGGCCCACGTGCCCGACCTCAACGGGTTCGTGGCCGGCATGGCGGTCCTGCTGGCCGACGACGGGCTCATCACCGTGGAGAACCCGTACGTGCGCGACCTGGTGGACCACGGCGAGTTCGACACCATCTACCACGAGCACTTCTGCTACTTCTCGTGCACCTCGGTGGACACCCTCGTGCGCCGCCACGGCCTGTTCCTCAACCACGTCGAGTACTTCCCCGACCTCCACGGGGGCACGCTGCGCTGGCACATCGCCAAGCGGGAGGAGCCGACGGACGCCGTACGGGGGTACCTCGCCGAGGAGCGGAGGCGGGGCGTCGGCCGGCCCGCGTTCTACCGCGACTTCGCCGCCCGGGTGGAGGGCATCAGGGACGAGCTGGTGGCGCTGCTGCGGGGGCTCAAGGACGGGGGCGCCCGGCTGGCCGGCTACGGCGCGGCGGCCAAGGCGACCATCCTGCTCAACTACACGGGCATCGGGAGCGACCTGCTGGACTTCATCGTCGACCGCAACGTGCACAAGCACGGCCTGTACATGCCGGGCGTCCACGTCCCGATCACCGGCCCCGAGGCGTTGGCGGAGCGCAGGCCCGACTACACGGTGATCCTGGCGTGGAACTTCCGGCGCGAGATCGTCCACCAGCAGGCGGCGTACGCCGAGCAGGGCGGCCGCTGGATCGTCCCCATCCCCTCGGTGGAGGTCGTGTGAGCGCGCCCTGCCCGTCGTGCGGGGCCGGCGGCCAGGAGGCGTTCCACTCCCAGCGCGGCATCCCCACCAACAGCTGCCTGCTCCTCCCCGCCCGGGACGAGGCCCTCGCCCACCCGCGCGGGGACCTCGAGCTGGCGTTCTGCCCGTCGTGCGGGTTCGTGTCCAACACCGCCTTCGACCCCTCGCGGGCCGAGTACTCGGGCCGCTACGAGGAGACGCAGGCGTTCTCGCCGCGGTTCGCCGAGTTCAGCCGATCGCTGGCCAAGCGGTGGGTGGAGGAGTACGGGCTCCACGACCGGACCGTGCTGGAGATCGGGTGCGGCAAGGGCGAGTTCCTCGTCCACATGGCCGAGGCCGGGCTCGGCCGCGGCACGGGCATCGACCCGGGCACCGATCCCGGCCGCATCGACCCCCGGTGGGCGGACCGGCTCTCGTGGATCGTCGACTTCTACTCGGAGCGCTACGCCCACCTGGCCGCCGACGCCATCGTCTGCCGGCACACCCTGGAGCACATCGCACCCGTCGGCCGGTTCGTCTCCATGCTGCGGCGCACCATCGGCGACCGGCTCGGCACCGTGGTCCTCTTCGAGCTGCCCGACGTGCAGCGGGTGCTCGACGAGGTCGCCTTCTGGGACGTGTACTACGAGCACTGCTCCTACTTCACGGCCGCCTCGCTGGCCTCGCTCTTCGCCCGGTCGGGCTTCGAGGTGGTGGACGTGTCCTACGCGTACGACGACCAGTACCTGCTGCTGGAGGCCAGGCCCGCCACCGGTCCCACCACCAGCCCGGTGCCGTTCGACGCCCGGGCCATGGTGCCGTCGGTCGAGCGCTTCGCCGCCGGCTACGCCGAGCAGGTCGCCCGGTGGGCGGGGGCCACGGCCGAGGTCACGGGAGGCGGCGGGCGGGTCGTGATCTGGGGCGCCGGGTCCAAGGGCGTGGCGTTCCTCAACGCACCCGGCATCGGCGCCAACGTGGATGCCGCCGTGGACATCAACCCCTACAAGGCCGGCATGTTCATGGCGGGGACGGGCCACCCCATCGTCGCCCCCGACGCCCTGGTGGACCGCCCCCCCGACCTGGTGGTCGTGATGAACCCCGCCTACGTGGAGGAGATCACCGGCCAGCTGGCCGCCCTCGGGCTGTCGCCGCGCGTCGAGGCGGTCTGACCATGACCGCCGGTCGCGCCCGGGTGCTGCACGTGCTCCCCGACCTCGCCATCGGGGGCGGGCAGACCATCGTGCTCAACCACCTGCGGCACGCCGACCGCGCCCGCTTCGAGGTGGGCGTCGTGCAGCTGCACCCGGCCGCCGAGCTGGCGCCCGCCTACGCCGAGGCCGGCTCGCCCCCCGAGCTGCTGCCCTCGCCGCCGTCGCCCCGCACCGTCGCCGAGCTGCGCCGGCGGGTCCGCCGGTCGGACGTGGTGCACGTGCACTCCGACGAGGACCGCAAGCTCGCCCAGCTGGCGTCGCTCGGCACGGGCGTGCCCGTGGTCGGGCACCTCCACGCCGAGTGGGTCCACCTGGGCGCCAAGATCCCGCCCGGCGCGTCGGCCCCCCGCCGCCTCCGCGGGGTGGCCCTGGGGGCGGCGCGCGACGCCGTCGAGCGGCGGACCGTCGCCCACTACGTGGCCGAGTCGGCGGACGTGGCCCGCCTGTTCCGCCCGCTCGTCGCCCAACCGATCACCGTGCTGCGCCAGGCCATCCCGGTCGACCGCTTCGAGGGCGCCGCGCAACGGGCGGCCGGTGCGGGCCTGCGCGCCACCCTCCGGCTCGGGAGCGGCCCGGTGCTGGTGAACGTGAGCCGCATGGTCCCGGGCAAGGGTCACCTCCACCTGGTGGAGGCGTTCCGGGCCGTGCTCGACGCCGAGCCGGCGGCCACCCTCGTGCTGGTGGGCGACGGGAGCGAGCGCCCGGCCGTCGAGGCGCGCGCCGCCCAGCTGGGCGTCACCGGCGCCCTGCGACTGCTGGGCAACCGCCACGACGTCCCCGAGATCCTGTCCCTGGCCGACGTGTTCGTCTTCGCGTCGGAGTCGGAGGGCTTCGGGCTGGCTGTGCTGGAAGCCATGGCAGCCACCAGGCCCGTGGTCTCCTTCCGCCTGCCCGCCGTCGAGGAGTTCGCCGCCGACGGCGAGTCGGCCCTGCTCGTCGCTCGCGGCGACGTGCCCGGCCTGGTGGCGGCCGTGCAGAAGGTGCTCGCCGACCCCTCGTTGGGCGCCGCCCTCGGGCGCGCCGGGCGGGCGACGGTGGAGCGGCGCTTCCCGGCCGACGCCGTGGCACGGACGTTCGAAGAGGTGTACGACGAGGTGCTCGCCACGCGGCGGGGAGGGAGACCGGGATGAGGATCCTGCTCACCGGCGGTGCCGGGTACATCGGGTCGCATTTGGTGGACCGGCTGTGCGACGAGGGCCACGACGTCACCGTCCTCGACGACCTCACCACCGGCCGGGCCCGGAACATCAAGCCCCGGCTGGCCGAGATCCGGTTCATCAACGGGTCGATCCTCGACGCCGACCTCGTCGACCGGGAGGTGGAGCGGGCCGATCTGGTGTTCCACCTGGCCGCCGCCGTGGGCGTGCGCCACATCGTCGAGTCGCCCCTGGAGTCGCTGCTCGTCAACACCAAGGGGACCGAGCACGTGCTGGCGTCGTGCTTCCGGTACTGGCGCAAGGTGCTGGTGGCGTCGACCTCCGAGGTGTACGGCCACACCGCCAAGATCCCCATGCACGAGGACGACGACCGCGTCCTCGGGCCCACCACCGTGCACCGGTGGTCGTACTCGACGGCCAAGGCGATCGACGAGCACCTCGCCCTGGCGTACCACGCCCACGGCCTGCCGGTGGTCATCGTGCGCTACTTCAACAGCTACGGCCCCCGGCTGGACCCGCGAGGGTACGGCTCGGTCGTGGCCAACTTCCTGCGCCAGGCCCTCGCCGGCCAGCCCCTCACCGTCCACGGCGACGGCGGCCAGAGCCGCTGCTTCACCTACGTCGACGACACCGTGCAGGGCACCCTGCTGGCGGGACTGGGCGACGCGGCCGACGGGAAGGTCGTCAACCTCGGCAACCCGCGGGAGACGACCATCCTCCAGCTGGCCGAGATGATCCGCGACCACGTGGGGTCGACGTCACCCGTCCAGCCCACCTCGTACGAGAGCTACTACGGGCCCGGGTTCGCCGACACCCGCCGGCGCGTGCCGGACATCTCGCGGGCCCGCCAGCTTCTCGGGTGGGAGCCCACCGTCGCGCTGGAGGAGGGCCTCGGGCGCACCTACGAGTGGTGGAAGCAGACCCATGGCGACGGGCGCTGAACCCGCCGTCGCCCCCCGGCCGCTGGCCCGCCCGTCGCTGACCCGGGTCGCCGGTGACGTGATCCGCCCCTCGGGGCCGGCCCGGGTGACGGCGCGCACCGTCGGCGTGTCGCTCGCCGCCGTGGTCGCCGGCGCCGCCGTCGTGCTGGGCCGCCAGCAGGGACCGGGCGCCACGGACACGGTGTGGGCGGAGGACGGGTCCGTCTTCCTGGCCCAGGCCCGCGACCTCGGCCTCGGCGGGTCGCTCTTCGAGCCCTTCGCCGGCTACCTCCACCTCGTCCCCCGCCTGGCGGCGGCCGCCGTGTCGGCCCTCCCCCTCCGGGCGGCCGACACGGGGTTCGCCGTCATCGCCGCCGGGGTGGCGGCCGCCTGCGCGGTGTTCGTGTTCCGGGCATCGTCGGCCCACGTGCGGTCCCTCTGGGGACGCGTCGCCTGCGCGGCGCCCCTGCTCGTGTCGCCGCTGGCCGGGACGGAGATCCTCGCCAACGTCGCCAACCTCCACTGGTACCTGCTCTACGCCGCCTTCTGGGCGGTCGTGTGGAAGCCACCGTCGCGTTGGGAGGCGGCCGTCTCCGCCTCGGTGGTGGCCGCCGCCGTCCTGAGCGACCCCTTCGCCCTGGTGCTGGCGCCCCTGGTGGCCCTCCGGGTGGTCGCCGCCGGCCGGCGGGCGGACGCCGCCGTCGTGGCGTTCGGGGCGTCCGCCGTCGTGCAGGTGGTGGGCGTCGTGGGCGCCACCGGGCAGCGCCAGCTGGGCGAGGAGGCCGAGGTCGCCCTCCTGCCGTTCCGCTACGTGGTCGACGTGTTCGGGCGGGGGCTGGCCGGCGACCGGTTCGTGGGCGAGAGCGGGCTGTCCGCCCGGGGCGTGGCGGTGGCCGCCGTCGTGGTGGCCGGCGTGGCCGTCGTGGCGTGGGTGCGCCGCCGCGTCGTGGGCGAACGGGCGGCCCTGCTCGCCGCCCTGGGCGGGGTGAGCGTGGCGTACTTCGTGGCACCCGTCGCCCTGAGCGGCATCTCGGCACCCCGCTACGCCTTCGCCCCCGCCCTGCTGGCGACGGCCGCCTTGGTCGTCGTCCTCGACGGGGCGGCCCTCGACCGCACGACCGCAGCCGCGCTGGCCGTCGTCGCCGCCTGCTGGGTCGTCGGGCTCCCGTCCCACAACGACCGGGACGAGGGCCCGGCGTGGGACGAGGCCCTGGCCACGTCGGCGGCGGCGTGCGCTCCCGGCGAGCGGGTCGACGTGCCCGTGCTCCCCCGCGGCATGTCGGCGGCGCTGGCCTGCGACGACGTGGTGGAGGCCGCCCGCCCGTGACGACGGCCCGCGAACTGGCGGCGTCCGCACCCCGCCGGGCGGCGCGCGCCTCCAAGCCGGTCATCCGCCGCGTGTGGCGGCGGGCCGTGCTCGCCCGCTCCGTCGACGAGACGGCGGGGGCGGCCGCCCGCAGCGCCGTGGTCGTGGCCCCCCACCCCGACGACGAGACGCTGGGCTGCGGCGCCACCATCGCCCGCAAGCGGGCCGCGGGCACGCGCGTCGTCGTGGTGGTGGTAACCGACGGGCGGCTGTCCCACCGCTCGGAGGTCCTCTCGCCGGACGACCTGGCCGCCGTCCGCGCCGGGGAGGTGCGGGCGGCGTGCGCCCGCCTGGGCGTCGAGGCGCGGGACCTCCGCCTCCTCGAGCTGGAGGAGGGGAGCGTCGCCGCCCGCCACGACGCCGTCACCGCCATGCTGGCCACGATCCTCGACGAGGTCCGCCCCGACGACGTCCTGACCACCTACCGCTCCGACTGGCACGTCGACCACCAGGCGGTCAGCGCGGCCACGGCGGCCGCCGTGCGGGCCGCCGGTCGCGCCTCGCGCGTCCTCGAGTTCCCCATCTGGTTCTGGGTGGACGGCCCGTGGGGGACGGGCCCGGACGGGGAGGGGTCGATCCGGCGCTACCTTGGCGATCCCGTCCGCGCCAGCCGGCTGAGGACGGTGTCGGTGCGGACCGACGAGCACCTGGCGGCCAAGCGAGCGGCCCTGGCCCAGTACCGGAGCCAGACCACCAACCTCACGGGAGAGCGCAACTGGGCGGTGATGGACGAAGACCTGCTGTCGCTGTTCCTCGCGCCCGTCGAGGTCTTCGTGCCCTTCGGGGGCCCGGCACGGTGACGGCCACCCGGCCCTCGACCGACGTCGGGTTCTGCGACGACTTCGGGGACGACCGCCCGGCCGGCACCGTGGTTGGGTCCGTCGCCCCCACCGGCGTACGCCGGGGCGGCGTGGACGCCGAGGGGCTCGTCGGCATCGACCACGGTCGGCTCCGCCTGCGCCCCCTGGCACGGCCGGGGTGGGGCCGCCAGGGCGTCGTGTACGGCCCGTACCCCCGTGTTCCCGGCCTCACCATGGCGGCCCGGGTCCTGAACGGGCACAACTCCTCGCAGACCTTCTACTTCCCGGACTCGGGCTGGAAACGCCTCCGACGGGTGCTGGGAGACGCCCGGCGGGGGAGGTTCCGCCGCCCCCTGCACTTCGAGAACCTGGCCGTCGGGTGGTTCGGGTCGGAGGCGCCCGCCGAGCCGCTCGTCCACGGCAACGCCTTCGTCATGCACGCCGCCAACTGCCACAACGGCGAGCTGTGGGCGGCCGTGCGGCACCAGCCGTTCCGAGCGGCGCTCGGCGTCCAGAACCTCGACATCGTCTACGTGGTGTCACTGCGCGAGCGAGGCGCCGCCTACTACGCCATGACGACGCCGGGCGCCGTCGGCCTGGGCGACGAGCCGTACCTGCGCCCGCTCGCCATCGACCGCCACGACGCCGCGCCGGACGTCTACGCCGGCGTGCAGCAGCGCATCCTCGGCGAGGTCGGCTACCGGGTCGACACCCGGGTGGGCGCGGTGTGCGCCGAGGTCGTCGAGCCGTGGGCCCGCTGGTACGGCTCCGCCTCCGTCGCCGACCGGCTCACCGGGAGCGGCGACGTGGAGGTGGCGGCCCCCGAGACCGGGGGCTCGTGGCGCGTCACGGGATCGCTCACCCGCACGGCGGCCGGCGCCACGGGGACGGGTGAGGCGCACGCCGAGGCGCACGCGCCCGTGGGCCTCCTCCACGCCGTCGTCACCTCGCCGGGAGGCGCCGGCTCGGCCGGCCTGGTGTTCCGGGCCGCCGGCCGCGCGCGTTGGATCGCCCGGGTCGGCGCCACCGGCGCGTCGCTCGTGCGCGTGGTCGACGGCGCCGTGGAGACGGTGGCCACGGCACCGGACGTGCGCCTGGCGGCCGGACGGGAGGTCGGCCTCCAGGTCACCGACGAAGGCAGGACGATCGGCGTCCACGTCGACGGGGTCCTCGTCTTCGGCGACTGGGTGACCGACGGCCGCGACGCCGCGGCCACCGGGGTCGGCTTGGAGGTGGCCGGCGACGCCCGGGCCCGCGACGTCGAGGCGCACCTCCGCGAGATCCCCATGCCCACCGCCTTGCAGGTGGGACCGGCCTGGACGTGCTCCGGCGACACGGTGGTCGTCGACGAGCGCTTCGACGCCGTGGCCGACGACCTCCACGGCATCGCAACGCCGAGCGGCGGCATCCGGTGGGAACGGACGTGCGGGCCGGGCACCATCGAGCTGCCCGCCGATGGGGCGGCGCGGGTCAGGGCGACCAGGGAGTCGCCCAACCCCGACCGCACGATCTACACCGTCGACTGGGAGGACCCGTCGTGCGCCGACGTGGAGATCGAGGTGGTGCCGCCCGGGACGGCCCGCCACCAGGGCGAGGGTTGCCGCGTCGGCCTCGTGTTCTGGCAGGACGCCGACAACCACGTGATCGCCAACCTGTTCCTCGACGACGTGTACGAGGGCGCCTCCGTGTCGACCTTCTACCACCTGGGCGGGCACGAGGACATGTACGACGCCGTGTGGTCGCTGCTGGCGTCGGTCCGCCACGGGGAGCCGAGCCGCCTGCGGGTCGCCTTCGACGGGCACCGGTTCCTCGCGTGGCACGACGGCCGGCCCGTCCTCCAGCGGGCGGTCACCGACGTGTACCCCTCCACGTCCCCGATCCGCATCGAGCGGGTCGGCATCATCGTGAACGAGGAGTGGGGGAACGACACCGGTTCCGCCGTCAACTCCTTCCGGGCCCTCCGGCGCGCCAGGACGGACTGACGTGCGATCGGACCTCCTCGGCCTCCTCCGGTGCCCCGCCACCGGCGGGGCCCTCTCCCTCGACGTCCTGGAGCGCGACGGCGACCACGTGCGCTACGGCGTGCTCCGCAGCGAGGCGGCGGAGTACCCCGTCCTGGCGGGCGTTCCCGTGCTCCTCCCCGGGCACGACGAGTCGGTGGCGCTGGTCCGCCAGGGCCTTCCCGCCGACGCCGCCGCCGCCGCCCTGGTGCGCCAGCTCGACCCCTCCCGCCTCGGGCGGCTGGCCGCCGCCCTCGAGGTGGTGCCCGGGGGCGCGGCGCCGGGGCGCGCCCTGGCCCGACGCGACCGCCATCGCCTCCGGGCGGCGCTCACGCCGCTCCTGGACGCGGCGGCGGCCGACCCGTTCGCCCTCGTGCGCCTCGGCTTCTCGGGCTGGGGCGGCCGCAACCCCGAGGCCGTGCACTACTTCAACGCCCGCGTCGGCACCCCGCGCCACCTCGTGGCCCTCGCCGCCGCCGAGGCGGCCGGTGCCGGCGGCCCGGTGCTGGACCTGGGCTGCGGCGTGGGCCACCTCACGTGGTGGCTGGACCAGCGCTTCGGGGACGGGCGCACCGTGGGCGTGGACCTGTCGCTGTTCGAGCTGTGGGCCGCCGCCGGCATCGCCGGCGGCGGCCGGTTCGTGTGCGCCGACGCGGCCGCCCTGCCCCTGGCGGGCGCCTGCTTCGGGCTCGTGCTGTCCTCCGACGTGCTGTCGTTCGTCGCCGGCAAGTGGGCGGTCGCCCGGGAGGCAGCCCGCGTGCTGGCTCCCGGCGGGACCCTCGCCTTCGCCGCCGTCAAGAGCTCCCTCGGTCGCCACGTCTACGCCGGCATGCCTCTGTCGCCCGACGGCTGGGGGGCGCTCGCCGGCGACCTCCCCCACCGGGTGTTCGCCGACGACCGGGTGCTGGCCCGGTACCTGGCCGGCCTCGGCATGGACGGGGACGACGCCGGCGACGTCTCGACGTCGCCCACCGTCACCCTGCTGGCCGGCGCCGCCCACGCCGGCGACGGGCGCGACTGGGGCTCGGCCGGCGAGTGGCCCCACGCCTGCGGCCCGCTGGGCGTGAACCCGCTGCTGCGGCTGGTCGAGGAGCACGACGGCACGCTCGTGTACCGCCGGCGGTTCCCTTCGCCGTCGTTCGAGGCCGACAACGTGCCGGTGGCCGACTACCTGCCCGAGCAGGTGGAGGTCCCCCGCAAGGCCCTCGACGGCGACCGGCTGGACCGCGGCCTGGTCGACCACCTGGTCCCGTCCACCGCCGTGGTCGCCATGCCCGCCGCCTACCGGCGGGCCAACCTGCCTCCCGTCGGCCGGGCGCCGGGGACGCGGTGAGGACGGCCGCCCGGTCAGGCGGGCCGGGCCACGACGTGCACGACGTGCCAGCCGCTGCCCTCGTAGGACGACGGCAGGCGGCGCACGTCGTACCCGAGACCGCTGAGGGCCTCGGCGGCGCCGCGCACCTTCTCGTCGGCCCGCGCCCGGGTGGCGGCGTCCAGCTCGCAGACGATCACCGGACGGCACTCCGCGATGGTCCGGCGCAGGCCGTCGATCACCTCCAGCTCCACGCCCTCGACGTCGATCTTCACCGCGTCCGGCGGCCGGATGGTCCCGGCGGCCACCAGGTCGTCGAGGCGCACGGTGCGCACGGTGACGCGGCCGACGGCGTCGTCGCCCACGTCGGCCTCCGACAGCGTGGCGCCGCCCGGGTGCCGCGTGAGGACCAGGGAGGCGGTGCCTTCACGGTCCCCCGCTGCGACCTCCAGGACCTCCACGTTGGCGAGTCGGTTCCGGTCGGCGTTGGCCCGCGCCTCGGCGGCGACGTGGGGAAGCGGCTCGAAGGCGTACACGGCGCCGGCGCGGCCGACGATCCGGGCCGCGATGAGGCCGAAGAACCCCACGTTGGCACCCACGTCGTAGAACACGCCGCCGGGTGCCAGGCTGTCGCGCACCACCTCCTGCACGGGCAGCTCGTTGGTGCCGTCGGCGTAGTCGGCACTCGAGTGGGCGGTGCCCATGGCGAGCCCCTCCCCGACGCCCCCGCGCACGGTCACCGACGACGGCGTGGCGCCGAGGCGGCGGCGCAACCACCCACCCATCGCCCTCCCTCCCTGCGACCGAACTCCCCGCGGTGACCGGCCGACGCTACCGCCCTCTCGACCGCTGCCCGGTGTGCGGGGAGCCGGCCGGCGACACCGTCTTCTCGGCCGACCGCGTGCCCGTGCTCTGCAACGTCCTGCTGCCCACGGCCGAGGAGGCGCGACGGGCGCCGACGGGCGCCGTGGACCTCGTGCTGTGCCCGGCGTGCGGGCTGCTGTGGAACGCCTCGTTCGACGAGTCGATCGTGCAGTACTCGCCGGCCTACGAGAACTCGCTGCACTTCTCCCCCCGGTTCCAGGAGTTCGCCACCGAGCTGGCGGCCGACCTGGTCGAGCGCCACGGCCTGGCCGGCCGGACGGTGCTCGAGATCGGCTCGGGCAAGGGGGATTTCCTGGCCATGCTGTGCGACGCCGGGGCGGGCCGGGGCATCGGCTACGACCCGAGCTACGCGGGCGAGGCGCCGGCCCGCCCGGAGCTCCACTTCGAGCGCGCGCTCCTCCCGACGAGGGACTTCCCCGACGCCGACCTGGTGTGCGCCCGCCACGTGTTCGAGCACCTGTCCAGCCCTGCCCGGGTCCTCGGCGACCTCTGCGCCGCCATCCCACCCGGCCGCGCCGTCGGCTTCTACGTCGAGGTGCCCGACGGTGCCCACCTGCTGCGTCGCATCGCCCTGTGGGACCTCATCTACGAGCACCCGCTCCACTTCACGGCGCCGGCGCTGGCCCGCCTGATGGCCGACGCCGGGCTGTCGGTCACCCGCCTGGCGACCCCGTTCGGAGGGCAGTACCTCGCCGTCGAGGCGTCCACCGGCGGAGCGCCCCCGGCCCCCGTCGACGCCGGGCCCGACCTCGCCGAGCTCGCCGGGACGGCCGCCGCCTTCGTCGACCGTGCCGCAGCCCTGCGTGCCGGCTGGTCCGAGCGGCTGGCCGACCTGGCCGGCCGGGGCCCCGTCGCCCTGTGGGGTGCGGGGTCGAAGGGCGTGTCCTTCCTCGCCACCGTCGAGGGCACCGGCGACGTGGCGGCGGTCGTGGACGTGAACCCCCGCAAGCACGGGCGCCACGTGCCCGTGACCGGCCAGGAGGTCGTCGGGCCCGAGGCGCTGGCCCCGCTGCGCCCCCGTGCCGTCGTCGTGCTCAATCCGCTGTACCGGGACGAGATCGGCGCCATGCTGTCCCGCCTCGGCGTGGACGCCGAGGTGGTCACGGAGCCGTGGGCCCGATGAGCGAGCTGGTCACGCTCGGGATGCCGGTCTTCAACGGGGAGCCGTTCGTCGCCGAGTCGCTGGCTTCGCTGCTCGCCCAGGACCACGACCCCCTGGAGATCCTCGTCGCCGACAACGCCTCCACCGACGCCACCCTGGAGTGCTGCCGCGACCTGGCCGCCCGCGACCCTCGGGTCCGCTTCCTCACCAGCGACCGCAACCGGGGGGCGGCCTGGAACTACAACCGCCTCGTGGCCGAGGCCCGGGGCACGCTGTTCAAGTGGGCCGCCGCCGACGACGTGTGCCGACCCACGTTCGTGAGCGCCTGCGTGAACGCCCTGGACGCCGAAGGACCGGGCACCGTCATCGCCTTCCCGAGGAGCGACCTCATCGACGAGCACGGCGAGCGCATCCGTGCGGTCGACGACTCGGCCCTGGCCGTCACCTCGCCGGTACCGTGGGAGCGGGTCGGCCAGCTCCTCGAGAACCGCTTCGAGTGGCACCCGGTGTTCGGGGTGATGCGCACGGCCGTGGCCCGGTCCACCGATCTCATCGGCCCGTACGTGGCGGCCGACATCGTCTTCCTCGCCGAGATGGCCATGCGCGGGCGGTTCGTGCAGGTGCCCGAGACACTTTTCCTGCGCCGCTACCACGCGCAGCGGCCGCTGGTGGCCAGCCTCCGCTTCGAGGACCAGGCGGCATGGTTCGACACCGCGGGGGGCGGGGGGGCGCAGTTCCCACAGCTCAACGTCGGCGCCGCGCTGGTGCGGGCGGCCCGCCGGTCGGGGCTCCCGGCGGCCGCTGCCGCCCGCTGCGCGGCGGCGGCGGCCAGCGCCTACATCCTCCCCCACTGGCGGCACATCGGCGGCGAGGTCAAGTTGGCCGCCCGGGCCCGGGTTCGGGGGAGGCGGGGGGCCCTCGCCCCCCGGTCCACCCCGGGACCATGACCTCCACGGACGAGCAACAGGCGCCGCCGAGGTCCCTCGGGTCGTCCGTCACCCGGGCCCTCGGTTGGAGCACGCTGGCGCAGATCCTCGGGCGGGTCTTCAACCTCGGCGTCGGGCTCGTCCTCGCCCGGCTGCTGACCAAGGAGGACTTCGGCGTCTACGCCGTCGCCCTCGTCGCCATCAACCTGCTCATCGTCGTGAACGACCTGGGGATCATCTCGGCGATCATCCGGTGGCAGGGTGACGTCCGCAAGGTCGCAGGGACGGCGGCCACGGTGTCACTCGTCTTCAGCGCGTTCGTCTTCGCGGCCGCCTTCGCCGCTGCGCCGGCGTTCGCCGAGGCGATGGGGTCACCGGAGGCGACGAACATGGTCCGCGTCATCGCCGTCGCCATCCTCGTCGACGGGTGGTCGGCCGTGCCGCAGGCGGTGATCGTGCGCGAGTTCCGCAACGACCGCCTGGCCTTGGCCGAGCTGGGGGGGTTCTTCGCTGGGGTACCGGTCACCATCGGCCTGGCCCTGGCCGGGGCGGGGCCGTGGAGCATCGTGGCCGGGCGCGTGGTCACCGCCGTCGTCGTCGCCGCCATCGTCTTCATCTCGGCGCCGTTCCGGGTCCGGCCGTCCTACGACCGCGCCGACGCCGTCGCCCTGGTCCGCTTCGGCGCGCCGCTCGCCCTGAGCGCCGTGGTGGCGCAGGCCGTCCTCAACGTGGACTACATCGTGGTCGGCCGCACCCTCGGAGCGGAGGACCTGGGCGTCTACCTCCTCGCCTTCAACCTCTCCAGCTGGCCCGCCAACATCATCACCACCGCGGTGGCGCGCGTGGCGTTCGCCGGGTTCAGCCGCCTGGCCGAGGACCGGTCGCGCCTCGCCACCGCCATCCCCCGGGCGATCGGGGTGGCGATCGCCGTCCTCGTGCCGATGGTGACGACGCTGGCCGTCCTCGCCCCCGAGGTCATCGAGTTCCTCTACGGCAAGAAGTGGGCCCCGGCCGCCACCCCGCTGCGGTTCCTGCTCATCCTGGGCGGGATGCGCATCGTCATGGACCTGCTCGTGGACCTCACCATCGCCGACGGGCGGCCGCGGACGGCGCTGGCGGTGCGCTCCGTGTGGCTGGTGGCCGTCGTTCCCGCCCTCGTCGTCGGCGCCGAGGCGGACGGCCTGCGGGGTGTCGGCGTCGCCCACGTCCTGGTGGCCGGCGTGGTGGTGCTGCCCCTGCTGCTGCTCGACGCCCGCCGGTCCGGGGTCCGGCCCGTCGACCTCGGCCGTCAGGCCGTGCGCCCCCTCCTCTCGGGTGCGGCCGCAACGGCCGCGGCCGTCGCCGCCGTGCCACTCGTACCGGGCGTCGTCCCCCGGCTGGTCGTCGCCGGCGCGGCGGGCGGGGTCGCCTATCTCGTGACCTTCGTCCCGAGGAACCCGCTGGTGACCTGGGTGGCCGACCGGGTGCGGCCCGGTCGCCGGGCGCGGACGGGGCCGGCGGAGGAGAGCTGAGTCACCAGCCGGCGGACGACCTCGCCATCCGCCACAGGGCGCCGGAGATGCCGAGCATCAGGAACGTCATGCCGGTCGCCATGGGGAAGGCGAGGGCGTCGAACGTCACGAAGGTGACCATGCTGGCGGCGATCGACGCCGCCACCGCCTGGGCCAGGCTCCTCGACCAGTCGTCCGCGAACCGGCGGCGGGCGCCGCGGGCGCAGCACACGCCGGTCACCAACAGCCCGACGAGGGCGGCCAGGCCGAACACGCCGGTCTCGACCAGCTGGAGGAGGTACTGGTTGTCGAGGGTGATGTAGCGGTCGGGCAGGAAGGTGTACAGCCCCCGCCCGAACCACGGGTTGTGGGCCACGAAGTCGCCGAGCACGGCGTAGTCGTCAGTTCGCCCCGTGACGCTGGGGTCGGTGAACAGGTTGACGAAGAGACTCCTGATCGTGCCGAGGAGCCCGGGGACGACGAGGCGCATGGCGACGAGGAAGACGGGCACGAGGGCGAGGGCCGTCAGCTGCTGGCGGCGCGGCCAGGCGAAGACGACGACGGCCCACCCCACCGCGAGCCCGAGAACGGCGGAGCGCGACACCGACATCGGGATGGCGGTGGCGATCAACGCCACGGCGATGACGTCCCGAGCCTTGCGGCGGCTGGCGTCGGCGAAGGCGAAGTGCATCGCCAGGGGCAGGACGAGGGCGAGGACGACGCCGAACTCGATCGGGTGGTTGGTTGTCCCGGCGACGCGCCGGAAGGTCGACCGCGACCCGATGAAGGCCAGCTCGGCGTTGGGGGTCAGCCCCGGGACCCGGATGTAGCTGGCGATGTCGAACCCGGTGGCGAACTGGATGATGCCGAGGCCCGCCACGAACGCACCGCCCAGCACGATCGCCCGCATCAGCTTGGTCAGCCGGTCGACGTTGACCAGCCCGTCGGCGGCGGCGAGCGTCACGCCGCACCACGCCAGCAGGGCGATGAGCCCCCGGTCGGCGGCCCGTAGCTCCACGGCCGCCGGCGGGTCCACCGCCGCGCCGACGTAGCTGAGGAGCACCACGGCGGCGAACACGTACATCGCCCCGCGGATCGGCTGGAGCCCGTGGAACCGGGTCAGCTCGGGGCCGACCGAGCACACGGTCCACCAGGCCAGGCAGCCGACGGCGAGGATCCCGGCCGGCGTCCCCGGCGCGCCGAGGGGGGCGAAGATCAGCGACGCCGGGATGCAGAACAGCAGGAAGACGTGGATCGACAGGATGCTCGTCGCATCCACGGTGGGGCCGATGCCGACACTGTGCAGCGGTGTCGGCTCGAGATGCTTGGCGGACAGGGCCATACCGGGCTTCGGCGCGAGGGTCGCCTACGGCCTCCGCCCGACGGCCTGCTCGGCCTCGGGCCCCGTTCGATGGACGGCGTCGAGGTGCTCGCGGTAGTCGGCTGCGTTCCGCATCGGGAGACCGCAGATCGAGCAGTCCTCGGCGTCGGCGGCGTTGCGGCCGACGAGGTAGGGATGGGGCTTGGAGGGCGAGGCGCCGGCCGGCTCCTTCCCCGCCGGCGCCTCGCCCTCCAAGCCCCAT